>NZ_NRGV01000005.1:0-45599 GCF_002332385.1 Glutamicibacter sp. BW80
GGACTTTGCGGTAGCCCTGGATCTGGACGACACCGCATCTGAAGTTGTATAGCCTAGAAATAATGTGAAAGTGACTGATCTCTACATTGATGAGGCTTACTTTTAGATTCGATTCTGGACACGCGCCCATTCCGTAAGCCGAACCTTTGAGGAATGAGCAACAGCCAACGAGCATGTCGCTCCAATAAGAGGATGTCAACGCAATCAGTTTCTCGCATCTAGATTTCGATGTAGTTCTTCCAGTCTCTTCGGTTTCGTATCTTTGAGCAGTGACCACTAAAGCGAGTTACGAGGACACTCTGCGTCGGCTTCCGCTACTGCATATAGCAACGTGATCTAGTCCTCTCTCGAAGACCGCGACTGTTGACAGGCGGGAACTACTTTTCCGGAAACTGGGGGATGGGGGCTGAGGATCCGAATGGTTCACACGAAATCTGAGCTACACAGCTTTCATGCGGGCGACGTTCTCCTGCACCACTGCCTTGAAATCGCCACCGGATGCCGCAAAGGTGTTGCGCTGCAATTGGTATTCAGCGCCGCGCTCGATGAGTCGAATGATTCCCTGAAGTTCATCGGAACAACCAAGCTGCTCAGCAACCGGCGCCAGACGCTTCACTTCGGCGCGCAGGTGGTCGGTCACCAGCATCTCGTCGCCCTGGGCGTTGAGGATGATGATGGCGTCCAAGCCGTAGCGGGCGGCACGCCATTTGTTCTCCACCCGGAACCAGGCCGGCATGACAGGGACCTTGTATCCGGCTTCGATTGCCAGCGACATATCGTGCACCAGGCACTGGGTCAGCGCGGTAATTGCGGTAATGTCGTCCAAGGAGCTCAGTCCGTCGCAGATGCGCATTTCCACGGTGCCAAAGCGCGGCACCGGGCGGACATCCCACCGGATTTCCGAAACGTCATCGATCACGCCGGTATGAAGCATGTCCGCCACGTGGGATTCGTATTCGGACCAGGAATTGAAGTGGAAGGGGATTCCGGCGGCAGGCAGCTGCTGGAACATCAGCGAACGCTGCGAAGCGTAACCGGTGTCCTCGCCTCCCCAGTAGGGGCTTGAGGCGCTGAGGGCTTGGAAATGCGGCTGGTAGTTGATCAGTCCGTCGGTGATCGGCAGCGCCTTGTCGCGGCTGTCCAGCCCAACGTGCACGTGTACCCCGTAGATCACCATCTGGCGTCCCCACCACTGGGTGCGGTCAATCAGCTTGGCGTAGCGATCCTTATCGGTGACCGGCTGTGAGATCGGCGCGGCGAAGGGGTGGGAACCGGCGGAATACAGGTCCACCCCGTGCTTCGCAGCCACCTCATTGAGCATGCGCACATTGGTGCGTAGCTCTTCGGCCGCTTCTGCGACGGTGTTGTGCACCCCGGTGACCACCTCAACGGTGTTCATCAGCAGTTCGGGCTTCACCGTGGGATGCTCATCCTCGTGGCCCAGTCCGGTATCCTCCTTGAGCTGATCAAGGATTTTTTCGGCCACCGAGCACAAGTCCGCGCTTTCGCGATTGACCAAGGCGATTTCCCATTCAACACCAATGGTGGACTGGGATGAGTTGGCGAACTCGATTTTCTGCACGGCGCTCCTCTTGCTGACGTCTCGGACGGAAGGCTCCGGAGCCGAATAAAACTAGACGGTTAAACCATCGAATTATTCGAAGGCCTTCCATGCTTATTGTAGTTTTTGCGCCACCCCGGCCAAGACATTCATCCGGTGGGACGTGCATCACTATAGATTAGTGCGGTTCTACCTCGACGGCCACACGATTCTGGCCGATGCGGGCAAGAATGAGCGTTGCATGCTTCTTCGCCGACTTCGGGGCACCGGCCAGCAGGATGCGGCGCAGCTCCTCGGGGAGCACGTCCACTCCGCGTTTTTTGATATCCAAGCTGCCAATGCCGTTGGCCTTCACCCAGGACTTCAGCTTCTTCACGTTGTAGTCGTGGACCTCCAGCACCTTGAACCCGCGGGCGAATGGGGTCTGCAGCTGCTCGGCATGCGTGAAGTACGCGATGTGCTCGTCCAGCAGGTGTCCGCCGGTGGAGTCGAGCAGTGTGGAAATCAGGTGCGAACGAATCACCGCACCGTCGGGTTCGTAGAGGTGCGCCTCGAGTTCGCCCACCGGAGCCAGCGGATCCTGCTCCACGGTGAGCTCGCTGGTCAGCTCATGAGCGCCGGTCTTGTCGATGACCAGTGCCGCGCGGGACACCTCCGGGCGTTTCAGCTTGCCGAACCACAACCCGGCTTCGATCACCGAACCATGATCGGAAATCCACACAGCTTCGGCGCCGGCCGGAATCGCTTCGTGCGGCAGGCCCGGGCCGAGCTTCACTCCGACGTCCAGTCCGGAGTCCACGAGCTTCTCCACTAAGGACAGGGGAGGGGAGAAGGCCTCCGGGTCGAAGAGTCGGCGGGTGCTGCCGGTGGCGTCGGTGCGTCGGGCCGGGTCCAGCCATACGCCATCGATGCCGGTGAGGTCCGCGGTTTCGGCGCTGCCGTGCACTACGCGGGCATTTTCGAAGGGCATCAAGTTCAAGGTGGTAGCCGCGGCGGTGGTTTCATCCTGTTCCACGGCAGTGACCTGCAGTCCGGCGCTGGCCAAGGCGATCGAGTCGGCACCGATGCCGCAGCCCAGGTCGGCTACGTGGGTGCTGCCAGCTTGGACGAAGCGGCGGGCGTGCAGCCCGGCGATGGTCAGGCGGGTGGCCTGCTCAAGCCCGGCGGGGGTGAAGATGAGGGTATCGGCAAAGGGGCCGAACTTGACCCGACCGCGGAAGCGCAGCTCGGCTTGGGATATCACCGCACGCACCACCTGGGCGTCATGACCTTCCTTGCGCAGTTTTTCGTTCAAGGACCACGCGGCATCCTTGGTTGCCGCCATGGACGGATCGACGGTCGCCAAAAGAGCCCACCCCTCGGGGGAGAGGAGAGCCGCGAACTGGTCATTGAGTGTTGAATCATTTGAAGCCTGGGCCATGGAACAAGCCTATCGTCATCCGGCACCCTTCCCGGCGTTCGGGATTACGAGGCTTCGGGGGACCTACTACTGACTCAATGTGACAAATGCGCGTCATATTGAAAGGGTTTGTTCCGAGCTATCAAGCCCTATGAAATGTCGCGGTAGGCGCTTCAGTCCAAGGATTTTGCGGGCACGTCCGTGAAAAAGCCGGCGCAGGTGGCTGATAACTAGAGTAAGTATTACTAACTCTTGTATAGGTCAAGGCCAAGCAAAGCATGCTTCTTGAATGGGGCACCTTTCATCTCGTCCATCATGCCAACAGCCATGCTTTAGTCTTCTCCAGCCCGCGAGGCGAAGCGGCGTGGGCCTGCAGCCGCGAAGGCGGCGCCATGGTGAGCGGGGGAGGCGCTCGCTAGTCCCGCCCCTGCTGTGGCGCACGTCGCATCAACCCCGCCTTCTCGTGTTGTATGTCACCTGTGAACAAACTTAGGCAAAGCACGAGTCAACCCGCAGTGGTGCAGCGTGGCACCGCGGCGGAGAATCCAGCAACGGGAACAGATCCGGCCGAGCACCAGCTCAAGCGCGGGCTGAGCGGCCGCCACCTGCAGATGATCGCTATTGGCGGCTCCATTGGCACCGGGCTTTTCGTGGCCTCCGGAGGCACCATCGCCCAAGCGGGCCCGGGCGGCGCACTGCTGGCCTACGCCGCGGTAGGCCTCATGGTCTACCTGCTGATGCAGTCGCTGGGGGAGATGACCGCCAAGATCCCGGTGGCCGGATCCTTCCAGACCTTCGCGACCCGCTTCGTCTCGCCCTCCTTCGGCTTTGCCATCGGCTGGAACTACTGGTTCAACTGGGCCATCACCGTCGCGGCCGAATTGGTGGCCGCCGGCATCGTCATGAGCTTCTGGCTCCCCGATGTACCGGGCTGGATCTGGGCCGGGGCCTTCCTGGTGGCACTCACCGCGCTGAACGCCTTGTCTTCCAAGGCCTTCGGCGAAGGCGAATTCTGGCTGGCCATGATCAAGGTGGTCACCGTCGTCGCCTTCCTGGCCGCCGGCATCCTGATGATCTTCGGGGTGCTAGGCGCGCAAACCGATCCGCTGGCCAATTGGCGCGAAGGCAAGGACGTCTTCCACGGCGGCTGGCTGTCCATCGTCTCGGTCTTCATGATTGCAGGGTTCTCCTTCCAGGGCACCGAGCTGGTGGGCGTCGCCGCCGGCGAGGCCAAGGATCCGCGCCGCGAAGTGCCCAAGGCCATCCGCCGGGTGTTCTGGCGCATCATGCTCTTCTATATCGGTGCCATCTTCGTCATTGGCTGCCTGATCCCCTTCGCCGATCCCAGCCTGCTGGCCAGCGGCGAAGCCGATGTGGCTTCCTCGCCGTTCACCCTGGTCTTCGAACGCGCCGGTATCGCCTTTGCCGCCGCCGCCATGAACGCGGTCATCCTCACCGCCATCCTCTCCGCGGGAAACTCGGGGCTCTACGCCTCGACCCGCATGCTCTACTCCATGGCCCACGACGGCAAGGCGCCCAAGGTCTTCGGACGCACCAACTCCCGCGGGGTGCCGATCATGGCCTTGCTGGCCACCTCGGCGGTGGGCCTCTTCGGGTTCCTGACCGCGCTGGTGGGCCAGGGCGCCGCGTACACCTGGTTGCTGAACGTCTCCGGGCTATGCGGGTTCATCGTCTGGGTGGGAATCGCGATCTCGCATTACCGCTTCCGCCGGGGTTATCTGGCGCAGGGTTATAGCGTGAGGGACCTGCCCTATCTCGCGCCGCTGTTCCCGCTGGGACCCATCGTGGCCTTCGTGATGCTCATTGCGGTGATTGTCGGGCAGAACTACCAGGCGGTGATGGCCGGGCATGGGCTGGAAGTGCTTTCGGCCTATATCGGCCTGCCGCTGTTCCTGGGGCTGTGGCTGGTGCACCGGATGGTCACCAAGTCCAAGGTGGTCAAGCTTTCCGAGATGGATCTCTCCGCCCCGGAGGACATCGAGGAGTCGGCCGCAGTGCGCTCTGGGCGAACCAGTGTGACGAACACGGTCAATCGTTAGCACTCACCTTGACCGAGTGCTAATCCACGGCCTAAAGTCATCTGTGGGTGTCAACTTGAAAGAGACGTTTGTCCCTTTTGAAATGACACACCGCCTGACTGGATCACACCAACTGGCACCGCGACGACGGTTGGTCCAATGCCATAGGGCGAAACCCTACATTCATTGGTTCATACACGAAAAGGAGAGACCATGTCTGTCTCCATCAAGCCACTCGAAGACCGCATCGTCATCAAGCAGGTCGAGGCCGTAACCACCACCGCTTCCGGTCTGGTCATCCCTGACTCCGCCAAGGAAAAGCCACAGGAAGGCACCGTTGTTGCAGTAGGCCTCGGCCGCGTTGACGACAACGGCAACCGCATTCCGCTGGACGTTGCCGAAGGCGACGTGGTGCTGTACTCGAAGTACGGCGGAACCGAGGTCAAGGTCGGCAACGAAGAGTACCTGGTGCTCTCGGCTCGCGACGTCCTGGCTGTCGTCGTAAAGTAACGCCAACCTCGTAGTTCTCCGGTCCCAACCCCTTGGCGTGTTTACGCATGCGGGGTTCGGGGCCGAACTGCGACCGATGCTATTTCAGGAGTTAATGCATGGCTAAGCAGCTAGCATTCAACGAGGAAGCGCGACGCGCCCTCGAAGCGGGCATCGATAAGCTCGCAAACACGGTGAAGGTCACCCTCGGCCCACGCGGCCGCAATGTGGTGCTCGCCAAGAGCTGGGGCGCCCCGACCATCACCAACGACGGTGTCACCATTGCGCGTGAGATCGATCTGGAAGACCCATATGAGAACCTTGGCGCGCAGCTGGCCAAGGAAGTCGCCACCAAGACCAACGATGTGGCCGGCGACGGCACCACCACCGCGACCGTGCTGGCACAGGCACTGGTCAAGGAAGGTCTGAAGAACGTAGCGGCCGGCGCCGCACCGGGCGATATCCGCAAGGGCATCGAACTGGCGGTGGAGATTGTCGCCGAACGCCTGAAGGCCAACGCCGTGGCGGTCGAAGACAAGGTCGCCAACGTGGCAGCCATCTCGGCACAGGATGAGGAAATCGGCGCACTGCTCGCCGAGGCCTTCAAGACCGTGGGCACCGACGGTGTGATCACCATCGAAGAGTCCTCGACCACCGCCACCGAACTGGTCCTCACCGAGGGCATGCAGTTCGACAAGGGCTACCTGTCCCCGCAGTTCATCACCGACCAGGAACGCCAGGAAGTTGTCCTGGAAGACGCCGTCGTGCTGATCAACCCGGGCAAGATCTCCACCGTGGCAGAATTCCTGCCGCTGCTGGAAAAGGTGCTGGAGACCAAGAAGCCACTGCTGATCATCGCCGAGGACGTCGAGGGCGAAGCCCTGTCCACGCTGGTGGTCAACAAGCTGCGCGGCCTGCTGAACGTGGTAGCCGTCAAGGCTCCGGGCTTCGGCGACCGCCGCAAGGCCATGATGCAGGATCTGGCGATCCTCACCGGCGCCCAGGTGGTCTCGGCCGAACTCGGCCTGCAGCTGGACCAGGTCGGCACCGAGGTTCTCGGTTCCGCCCGCCGCGTGACCATCACCAAGGATTCGACCACCATCGTTGATGGCGCCGGAACCGAGGAAGATGTCGCCGAGCGCGTAGCCCAGCTGCGCGCAGAGCACGCCCGCACTGACTCCGAATGGGACCGCGAAAAGCTGGCCGAACGCCTGGCCAAGCTCTCCGGCGGCATCGGTGTCATCAAGGTCGGCGCCTCCACCGAGGTCGAGCTCAAGGAACGCAAGCACCGCATCGAGGACGCCGTGTCCTCCACCCGCGCGGCGCTCGAAGAGGGCATCGTCGCCGGTGGCGGTACCGCACTGGTTGACGCGCTCTCGGCCCTGGACGAAGACGCCCGCGTCGCCTCGGCGACCGGCGATCTGGCAGCCGGCGTGGGCATTGTGCGCCGCGCCCTGGTTCAGCCGCTGTTCTGGATCGCTACCAACGCCGGATTCGACGGCGCGGTAGTAGCCTCCAAGGTGGCCGAAACCGGCCCGAACGAGGGCTTCAACGCCAAGACCGGCGTCTACGAGAACCTGCTCAACGCAGGGGTCATCGACCCGGTCAAGGTCACCCGTTCGGCGCTGCTCAACGCGGCCTCGATCGCTGCCCTGGTGCTGACCACCGAAACCTTGGTTGCCGAGAAGGCTCCCGAGGAAGAGGCTCACGCCCACTAGCAGTACCAATAAGCCGCCGCTTCCCCCTAAAGACGTCAGTCTTGCGGGGGAGGCGGCGGCTTTTTGCCGTCTTCAGGTGACAAGCGTCAACATTGACAGTAATAATGAGCGCGCTCATAATTGATTTGAATCAGTTAATCGGCTATGGCCAACCGTCTTGCACCAGGAGAGCACGCATGCGCGCATTCATTATCGAGAAATACAAGGGCACCCTGCGGGAAGCCGAGGTCCCGGAACCCGGGGTGGGGGAGCATGATGTGCTCATCGACATCGCGGCGGCCGGCGCAAACCAGCTGGATGAGAAGATCCGCACCGGTCAGCTCAAGGCGTTCCTGCCCTACAAGCTGCCGCTGGTCCTCGGCCACGATGTGGCCGGCACCGTCATCGGCGTCGGGGCGGGCGTCCAAGGCTTTGCCCGCGGAGACCGGGTCTATGCTCGGCCGCGCGATCACCGGATCGGTGGCTTTGCCCAACGCATCGCCGTGGACGAGGCAGATGTTGCGCTGGCGCCGAAGTCGATCGATGAGGCGCAGGCCGCATCGCTTCCCCTGGTGGCCCTCACCGCCTGGCAGGCGCTGGTCGAGCGGGGGAACCTGCAGCCGGGGCACAAGGTCCTCATCCATGCCGGCGCCGGCGGCGTGGGCACCATCGCCATCCAGCTGGCAAAGCACCTCGGCGCCCACGTGGTCACCACTGCCTCCGCGAAGAACGCCGAGTTCCTGCGTGCCCTCGGCGCGGACCAGGTGATCGATTACCGGACCGAAGACTTCGCAGCGGAGCTGTCGAATTTCGACCTGGTGCTGGACAGCCTGGGTGGTGAGAACCTCTCCAGGTCGTTGACGATTCTTCGCGCCGGCGGCAAGGCCATTGGAATTACCGGTCCGCCCACCCCGGAATTTGCCGCCGAGAGCGGCTTGAGCCCGGTCGTGGGGCTGGTGACCCGTGCGCTCAGCTCAAAAATCCGCCGGCAAGCCAAGAGGCTGGGCGTGAAATACGAGTTCCTCTTCATGGAGCCCAGCGGAAGCCAACTGCGCCGCATCACCGAGCTGGTGGACTCCGGTGCCATCAAGCCGGTAGTCGGCAAGACCTTTGGCTTTGCTCAAGTCCCCGAAGCCCTTAGTGCCATGGTCGAAGGCGGCCTGCGGGGAAAAGTGGTCATCACCGTGCCCTAGCGGAACGCACCCATGCTCCCGTTCCGCCTGTGCTCCGCCGGCTAGCCCGGAAGGATGGCGTCGATCTGGGCGCGCAGGCCCTCGGCTAGCTGCGCGCTGGAGATCTCCGGGTCGATAGCCGAAGCCATGGCCACGAACTGGACCGAGGAGATGACTCGCGCCAGCGTTGCCGCTTTCCCAGCGTCCAGGCTCCGATGCGCGACCAGGATGTCGGCGATGGCCTGCTCGGTGCGCCCCACGATGGTCAACGCTTCGCCATGATGCGGTTCGGTTGGATCGCCGAAGAGCATTTCGCGCAGGTAGGTGCGCCCATTCTCGATCTGCACCCGGTTGCACTCGATCACCGGCAGCAGCAGCGCCATGATCGCGTCGAGCGCATTCGAGGCCGCGGCGGCCGCAGTGTTGCCCTGCTCCAGGGAGTTTGCGTAGCGGTGGTTCTGCACGAGCAATAGCAGCTCGCCCTTCGTCCTGGCATAGAGGAAGAGGGTGCCGGTGCCGATGTCCGCCGCGTCGGCGATCTGCTGGGTGGTGACCTCATCAACACCGCGGGCGGCAAATAGCTCGCTGGCCGCGGCGATGATCCGTTCAAGCTTTGCCTGCTTGTTGCGTTCACGCCGCCCTGGCGGCGGGGGAGTCGGTGGCATCGGGCAATCTCCTGGAGCAAAGGTGAATAGAATCAATCATGAGTCTAGTCAATATCGTGCGAGCGCGGTTTCGGCCGCTCAGCGCTTCACCGCCGCGGGGCGAGGCGCGCCCACTGTGACAGAAACAGTTCGCCCCGGCCCGAGGGGTAAATTCCGCACGTCATCCCGGTTTGCCCGATAGTCTTATCCGGCTCTGGTGCGCTCGCACAGCTCGCGTTATGCGCAAAAGGAGCTGCCCTTGGTAGAATCTTTGGTTGTCCGGTGCCGATCACTGCCATCTTGGACAATTGCCCACCAATCGACGAGGAAAGCGGCACCGCGTGTCATCAGCGATCCCCAGCCCACGGAGCACCGTGCCGCGCACGGAATTCCGTGCCGATCTGCAGGGCCTGCGCGCGCTCGCCGTGCTGCTGGTGATGTGCTATCACATCTGGTTCCAACGGGTCTCCGGCGGCGTGGACATCTTCCTGATGCTCTCGGCCTTCTTCCTCACCGGCTCGCTGGCGCGCAAGCTCCAGGGAGGGGACAAGCCCTCGGTGCTCGGCCACTGGCTGCACCGCTTCTCCCGGCTGCTGCCGCAGGCGGCGCTGATCATCATCGCCACCGTGCTCACCGCCTGGCTGGTGCTTCCCGGAACCCGCTGGCTGGCGCTCATCCAGGAAGCCTTCTCCTCCCTGTTCTTCATCCAGAACTGGACGCTGGCCACCGCCGAGGTGGACTACTACGCCTTCAACACCTCCGCCGCCTCCCCGCTGCAGCACTTCTGGTCCCTTTCGGTCCAAGGCCAGATCTTCCTGCTCTGGCCGCTGCTGCTCATCGGCGCCGCGTTCATCTGGCGGCGCTGCTTCTCCCGGCACAGCTTCGCGAAGATCGCGGCCATCATGTTCGCCGCCATCTTCGCCGGCTCGCTGGGCTACTCCATCTACCTCACCGCGGCCGATCAGCAGCTGGCCTACTTCCACACCGGCACCCGGCTCTGGGAGTTCGCGCTCGGCTCGCTGCTGGCCCTGGGCCTGCCAGCCCTCTCCCGGCTGCCCGAGGCGCTGCGCCGGATCGGCGGCTGGGCCGGACTGGTGATCATCATCGGCTGCGGCGCGCTGCTCGACGTGCAGGGCCAATTTCCCGGCTTCCTCGCGCTGGTGCCCACCCTGGGTGCCGCCCTGCTGGTCATCGCCCCGGGTACCGCACGTCGGATCAACCCCGCCGGCTGGCTGGGCAACGCGGCGCTGGTGAAGCTCGGCGAACTGTCCTACGGCATGTACCTGTGGCACTGGCCGCTGCTGGTCTTCTACCTGCACCTGGCCCCGGTGGACCATGCCTCGCCGCTGGCCGGGGCGCTGCTGATTCTCGGCTCCATCGCGCTGTCGGCGGCGAGCACCCGCTGGGTGGAGAAACCGCTGCTGGCCGTGCAGCGCGCCGGCGCCCTGCCGGTGCTGCGCTTCCTGGGCCAGCCAAAGCTGGTCAGCCAGGCGCTGGTGATCGTGGTGGCCCTCTCGGTGGCCTCCGTGCCGATCGCCGCCTGGGAATCAAATGTCGAAAAGCGCCGCGCGCAGGCCGCCGCGCAGGCCCCGGAGGAGAACCCCGGGGCGATGGCCACCGACACCTGGGACCCGTCCCCGGCCGCGCTCACCCTGCCGCTGCGCACCGAACTGGACACCGAATGGCAGACCCCGGGTGAGAACTGCAGCGGTGCACACACCCCCGAGGATCCTGCGATCCTGTTCTGCAACCAGGGTGGGGATCCGGCGGCCAAGCCCGATCTGGTGCTGCTCGGCGACTCCCATGTGCAGCACTGGTCCGAGGCCGCCGCGCGCACCGTCGAAGAGGCCGGCGGCAGCTGGGTGATGATCTACCAGCCGGGCTGCCGCTACGGCTCCACCGATAACCTGGATGACCCCGAATGCGCCGCCTTCCTGCCCGCGGCCCGTGACTACGTGGAGGCGCTGGCCCCGGAAATGGTGCTCACCGTGGCCACGCGCACCGCAACCTGGACCGACGACGCCGGGCGCAGCGCCGGAGCCCAAGAGATCATGGCCGATGACTACGCCGGCGCCATCGAGCCCTTCGTGCAGGCCGGCAGCCAGGTGATCGCGATGCGCGACACCCCGCGCTATGAATATTCCATCCCCGAATGCGTGGACCGCAACCGGGCCGCGCCCGAGGCCTGCGACGCCCCGGCCACCGACAAGCTGGCTGAGGTGAACCCGGTGGACCGGTTCCTTCAGACCCACGATTACGGCTCCCGGGTGGTCTCGCTGGATCTGACCGAGCTGCTCTGCCCGGCGGGCACCTGCAAGGCGGTGATCGGCAACGTGCTGGTGTACCTGGACGATTCGCATTTGTCCAAGACTTTTGTGACCAGCGCCGCCGATCGCTTCGCCGCCTCCTTCACGCGGGCCACTGGCTGGAACAAGGAATAAAAAACCGGCCCTGTGACGTTAGCTTAGACACAGATCTCCGACGGGAATCGTCAGCACCCCAAAAGGGATCTACCATTTAAGCAACCTCCGCTTTCGCTCCGAAAGGTTCTTACGTGACTGAGTTCAACCCCTTTGCCTTTGAAGGACTCACCTACGACGACGTCTTGTTGTTGCCTGGCCCCACGGATGTGATCCCCTCCGACGCGGACACCACCACCCGCTTCACCAAGCGCATCAACATCCAGACCCCGATCAGCTCGGCGGCGATGGACACCGTAACCGAGGCTTCCATGGCAATCGCGTTGGCTCGCCAGGGCGGCATCGGCGTGATCCACCGCAACCTGTCCATCGAGAACCAGGCCAAGCAGGTGGACCAGGTCAAGCGCAGCGAGTCGGGCATGATCACCGACCCGGTCACCGTGCACCCCGGCGCCACTCTGGCCGAATGGGACGACCTCTGCGCCCAGTACCGCGTCTCGGGCCTTCCGGTCATCGATGAGAACCGCAAGCTGCTGGGCATCATCACCAACCGTGACACCCGCTTCGTGCCGCGCGAGAACTACATGACCACCAAGGTCTACGAGGTGATGACCGGCATGCCGCTGGTCACCGCCAAGGAGGGCGTCGCCCGGGATACCGTGATCGAGCTGCTCTCCAAGAACCGCATCGAGAAGCTTCCGCTGGTCGACGACTCCGGTGTGCTCACCGGGCTGATCACGGTCAAGGACTTCGACAAGGCCGAGCAGTACCCGCTGGCCACCAAGGACGAGGACGGCCGGCTGCGCGTCGCCGCCGCCGTGGGCTTCTTCGGCGAAGGCTACGAGCGGGCGATGACGCTGATCGAGGCCGGCGTGGACGCGCTGGTGGTTGACACCGCCAACGGACACTCCCAGGGCGTGCTGGACATGATCGCCCGGCTGAAGAAGGATCCGGCCGCCGCGCATGTGGACGTCATCGGCGGCCAGGCCGCCACCCGCGAGGGCGCCCAGGCGCTGATCGACGCGGGCGCCGACGCCATCAAGGTGGGCGTGGGCCCGGGCTCGATCTGCACCACCCGCATCGTCGCCGGCGTGGGCGTGCCCCAGGTCACCGCCATCTACGAGGCCGCCAAGGCCGCCATCCCGGCCGGCGTGCCGCTGATCGCCGACGGCGGCCTGCAGCACTCCGGCGACATCGGCAAGGCGCTGGTCGCCGGCGCCGACTCGGTGATGCTCGGCTCGCTGCTGGCCGGCACCGCCGAATCCCCGGGCGACCTGGTCTTCATGGGCGGCAAGCAGTTCAAGGCCTACCGCGGCATGGGTTCGATGGGCGCGATGGAAACCCGCGGCAAGAACACCTCCTACTCCAAGGACCGCTACTTCCAGGCCGACGCACCCTCCAACGAGAAGCTGATCCCCGAGGGCATCGAGGGCCAGGTTCCATACCGCGGCCCGCTCTCCGCGGTGGTCCACCAGCTCGCCGGCGGCCTGCGCCAGACGATGTTCTACGTGGGAGGGCGCACCATCCCCGAGCTGAAGGCCCGCGGCAAGTTCGTGCGCATCACCTCGGCCGGGCTGAAGGAATCGCACCCGCACGACATCATGATGACCGTCGAGGCGCCGAACTACCGTTCACGCTAAAGCAGCCAGGCCCAGCGCCCCGGACCTTCCCCAGCGGAAGGACCGGGGCGCTTTGCCATGTTCACGGGGGCGCCGCAGGGTTTAAACTAAAGAGCACAGGAGAGTCGCACCCCGCGCGAGCTCGGGGACCTGCACGTCTCTCGCGGCTGCCAAGGAGCAAGTGATGAACAGCATCGAGCCATCCTTCGACCGGTACACCAGCGGCACCCTGCGCGATCGGGTCTTCGCCGCGCTGCGCAGCGCGGGAGTGGATCCGCAGGCCTTCAAGCCGGCTCAGTTGCGCGAGGCGGACCATTTCCACACCGGCGGGTTGCAGGCGACCAGCTTCGTGGCGAATTCCCTCGGACTCGGCGCGGGAACCCGGGTGCTCGACGTGGGCGCCGGCCTGGGCGGGCCGGCGCGCTGCTTCGCCATGCGCGGCGCCCTGGTCACCGGGGTGGACATCACCGCCGAATTTGTGGACCTCGCCCGGGAGCTGGACGCGAACTGCGCGCTGGATCGATCTATCACCATGCTGCGGCGCCCGGGGCACGACACCGGGTTGGCCGACGCCAGCTTCGACGCGGCGGTGCTGATGCACGTGGGCATGAACCTGGCCGACAAGCCTTCGGTCTTCGCGGAGGTCTGGCGGCTGCTGCGCCCCGGGGCGGTCTTCGGCATCTACGACCTGATGGGCACCAACAACCTGCCCTACCCGATGCCGTGGGCCGAGCGGGCCGAGGCCTCCTTCGTGGAATCCGCCGCGGACTACGCCGGCGCGCTGAAGGACGCCGGGTTTGCGATCACCGGGCAGGTCGAGCGCACCGTGGAGGTGCTCGAGGTCCTGGAGCAGATGCGCGGGGCGCTGGCGGCGGGAACCGACCCGCTGGCCACCCCGCTGGTCCTGCGCGAGGACGGCCCACTGGCCGTGGCGAACCTGAGCGCGGCGATCACCTCCCGGCAGCTGGTCCCGCTGCTGATGCTCGCAAGCAAGCCGGCATAGCGCCCGGTTTTTCCCGCGCGGAAGCTTATCCACAGTCCGCGCTCCGCAAGCCCACCCCCTGTTTGTTCGCGGGCATACTCGAACCCATGAACACCACCGCCCTCGGGGACACCCTCAGCCAGCTGGACCGGAAGCTCACCGAGCTCACCGGCCCGGGCTTGTCCCCGAGCCTGGCGGGCACCGACCTGCGGGCCCTATTCACCGGCACGACGCAGCTGCTCGCCACCCTGCGCGAACACCTGGCCGGCACCGAGGACCCGCGCCTGGCCCTGGAACTGGCCACCGCCGGACAAGCACTGGCCGATGAAGCCGCCCGGATGCGCGTGGCCGCCGCGGACCGCATCGCGGCCACCAACGCCCACACCCTCCACACGGACGAACTCGACGCGCTGCGCACCGCCGGAGCCGACACCACCCGGGAAGCGCGCCGCTGCGCCGGGCGGGCCAGCTTCCTGGACCCCGCCGCCCTCTTAGCGTCCTGGCTCCACCTGCCCTATGCCGAAGCGGCCGGCCTCGTCCAGGACGCGAGCGACCTCATTGGCCGCCGGGACCCGGCAGGAAACCTGCTCCCGCCGCGCTTCACCCATCTCTCGGAGCTGTTCACCGCCCCGGACCCCGCCCGCACCCCGGTGCTGCACCCGGCCCTCGTGCAGGAGACCAGCCGCAAGCTGGCCAAACGCGAACCGAAAGACCTGACCTTCGAAGGCACCGGCACCGAGCCGACACTCCTGCACACGGACGGGCGGGCGGTGGAAGAACACGCCGCCGAGGTGCTGCGCGGGGCGCAGAGCGTGAAAGAAGCCGAGAAGCACGTGACGCAGCTGATCAACAACGCCGCCACCACGCCGGGCACCGCCACAAAGGCCTCGCTTCGGCGCGGGTTGCATGCGTTGCCGGTGCGCAATGCGCTCAGCCGGGAGTTCCTTTTGCGGGTGAGCACGCTGGAGGGCGAGGTGCTCGATTCGTTGATCGCGCAGGCCAATAATCCGCGCACCCGGGTGGGGCAGGCGGTGCGCACGAACCCCGGGGACCCTGCACCGTCCCACGACGAAGCAGAAGCATCCGGCGCCACCGAGTCGACCGGCAGCGCACAGAACGGCACCGACGAGGCTGAAGACGCTGCGTCTGACGTTCCCGCACCGGAATCCACCACCGAATCAAGCACCTCCGGTTCTGGTCTCCCGGATTTCCTTCCCGAAGGCGTGGGCAACGAAGCACGCTGGGACCCCGAAGAGACCGAAACCATCGCGACCGTACCCGAACGGGCATTGAACGCACTGCTGGACATCCTCACCACCACTGGTGGAGGCGGGCGGCGGATCCGGCCGGAGGTGATCGTGCATCTGAAGCTCGAAAACCTCCAAGACCTGGCTGCCGGGGATGCGCGCACCGCGCACGGGGTGCATCTGCCGCCCGGCGAGCTGAGACGGCTCTTGTGCCAGGCCGAGATCATTCCGGCGGTGTTCAACTCGAAGAGCGAACTGCTCGATTATGGCCGGGCCCAACGCATCGTGCCGGAGAAGCTCAAGCGGGCGGTGCTGGCCCGCGATGGCGGGTGCATTGTGCCCGGCTGCACCGAGCCGCCGGAGAAGGTGGAGTTCCACCATATTGATCCGTGGTGGCTGGGCGGGCAGACGAAGCTGGGCAATCTGGGGGCTTTGTGCCGTGGTGCGCATATGGATGCCGATGCGGGGCGGATCCAGGTGGTGCTGGTGGATGGGTTGCCGCATGTGATTTTGCCGAAGCATGTTGATCCGGAGCAGCAGCCGCGGCGTAATACGTATTGGGACTAGCCACCGGTTAGCGGGAGAACTCCGTCCACCGCGCGGGGCACGCCACCGCAGGGAGCCAAGGGGGAACGCCAAGGCCTGCGCGTCCAGTGGATGAAAGCGGCAGCCGTGCCCACGTAGAATGAAGGCACGGCGGCACCCACCGGTGCGCGGGAGCTACCCGCCTGCGCGTATCCGTGAACGAAGGACATTATCTTGGCACAACCCGCGAATCTGAAGAAGCTCGCCCGCGAACGCATGGAACGTACCGGGGAGAGCTATACGACCGCGCGCAAGAACATCCTGACAGACAAACCCGAAGGCCCCAAGGCCGTGCGCGCCGCGGCCGCCCGGAACTACGCCAAGGAAGCACGGGATGCCAGGGCGGCAGAGAAAACCGGCAAGAAGCCCAAGCCGGCCCCTGCGCCAGCCCCGTCACCGTCACCGGCGGAGGAGCTTCCCGAATACCCGGCTCCGACCGACGTTGTGCAGTACGACGCGGGCCTCTGGCATCGGGTGCTCACCCAGGCCGGAGTGACCAATCCCGCCACCGGCGAACCGATGAGCGAGGCCCTGCTGGCCGGTCTGGCCGGAGGCATCGGCTTCATGGTCTTCACCTTCGAGTACGAAGAGGTGACCACCGCAACCATCGTCACCCGCGCACACCCCGAGCCGTACACGCAGAACCTGCTCACCCGCAGCGGGGCGAAGGTCAACGAACGCACCACCGGTTCGGCGCAGCGCGCCGCCGAATACCTGGACCACGCGCTGGACGCCGGACGTGCGGTAGTCGTGCGCGTGGCAGTCGGTGCCCTGCCCTGGATCGAATCCAGCGAGGTCGATGAGGCCGAAACCATCGACCTGGCCATCGTCGGCGAACACGAGGATGACCTGCTCGTCGACGACGGATCGGGCTCGCTGATGCCGATCAGCCCGAGCGATCTGGCCGCCGCCCGCGCCAAGCGCAAGAAGGAAAAGCATTGGCAGGCGTGGATTCCTTCGCGCCGTTCGCCCAAGCTTGAAACGCTCACCGCGAATGTGCTCGAGGCGATCACCGAAACCAACGGCCGGCTGCTGGGCACCGCCGAGCTGAAGGGGATCCCGGTGCATTTCGCCAACCGCTTCGGCATCGCCGGCATGCACACCTGGGCCGAACGGCTGCGCGACACCAGCACCAAGAAGGGCTGGACGCAGATCTTCGCCGATCCGCAGCGCTTGAGCGCGGGGCTGGCCCAGCTGCACGGCTTCATGACCGACACCCGCTTCGGCGGCTTCGGCGGCCTGCGCGGGCTCTACGCGGACTTCCTCGACGAATGCGCGGAACTACCCGGCTTGGAACCGCTGGCAGAACACGCCGCGGATTACGCGCAGCTCAGCGCCGACTGGATCGACCTGAGCGAAATGATCGATCCGGACGTGGATCCCG
Source organism: Glutamicibacter sp. BW80 (assembly GCF_002332385.1). Taxonomy (NCBI): domain Bacteria; kingdom Bacillati; phylum Actinomycetota; class Actinomycetes; order Micrococcales; family Micrococcaceae; genus Glutamicibacter; species Glutamicibacter sp. BW80. The sequence goes on from NZ_NRGV01000005.1 coordinate 17,239, forward strand.
AAGTCCGCAGCGAGCTCTTCGAGCGCATGGCCGATCAGATGGAGCGCATCGCGCAGGCCGAGGAACGCGCCGCCACCGCCCTGGCGGGCACTCTGGCCACGCTGAATCCGGCCGGCTAAGGCGGATCGCGGTGAGCTTGCTCACCGATTTTTCCCGGAATCACGCCCCGTACCTGTATTGGTGCGGGGCGTGCCGCGTGAGATAAAGCGGGAATCTGCGCGGAACTTGGTAACCTTGTCTGGTGAGTAACGAGATTGAGATCGGCCGTGGCAAGCGGGCCACGAAGGCATATTCCCTGGACGACGTAGCGATCGTACCGAATCGCCGCACCCGTGATCCCAAGGACGTTTCGGTGTCCTGGCAGATCGACGCCTTCCAGTTCGACACCCCCATCCTGGGCGCACCGATGGATTCGGTGACCTCCCCGGCCACCGCCATCGCGTTGGGCAAGCTCGGCGGTCTGGGCGTGCTGAACCTCGAAGGGTTGTGGACGCGGTACGAACACCCCGAATCGGTGCTCGCCGAAATCGCGGGACTGAAGTCCGAGGCATCGGTCCGCAACGATTCGAAGATCACCGCGAAGCTCCAGGAGCTCTACGCGGCACCGATCCAGCCCGAGCTGATCAGCTCGCGCATCTCCGAGATCCGCGAGGCCGGCGTGGTCGTGGCGGGCTCGCTGACCCCGCAGCGCACCCAAGAGCACTACAAGACCGTGCTCGATGCCGGCGTGGACATCTTCGTCATCCGCGGCACCACGGTCTCTGCCGAGCACGTCTCGCAGACCACCGAACCCCTGAACCTCAAGCAGTTCATCTACGAGCTCGACGTCCCGGTCATCGTCGGCGGCGCGGCTGGCTACACCCCGGCCATGCACCTGATGCGTACCGGCGCGGCCGGCGTGCTGGTCGGCTTCGGCGGCGGCGCCTCCTCGACCACCCGGCGCACCTTGGGCATCCACGCCCCGATGGCCACCGCCATCGCCGATGTGGCAGCGGCCCGCCGCGACTACATCGAAGAGACCGGCGGACGCTACGTGCACGTGATCGCCGACGGCGGCCTGGGCAACTCCGGTGACATCGTCAAGGCGGTCGCCATGGGCGCCGACGCGGTGATGCTCGGTACCGCCCTGGCGCGTGCCGAAGAAGCTCCCGGGGCAGGATTCCACTGGGGCATGGAGGCCGTGCACGAGGCCAGCCCGCGTGGCGACCGCGCGCAGATCGGCACCGTCGGCAGCCTGGAGAACGTGCTCTTCGGCCCGTCCCACGAGACCAACGGCACCTCCAACCTGGTCGGTGCGCTGCGCCGCTCGATGGCCACCACCGGCTACTCGACGCTCAAGGAATTCCAGCGCGTCGACGTGGTCCTCTCGCCGTATGAGTCCGACCGCTTCTAAATCACTTCACCGCAGTCCCGTCACGCCGATCCCCGGTGCGGCGGGACTGCGGCGTTTAACGCGCCTTCAACGAACGGGGATGCCGGATGGTTCCCAAAGTGCGCAAGCTATCGGGTTAGGCCAATCTCACCCCGTGCCCAGTGGAACTTCTACAAGCAATCGAAGTACCGTTGGAGTGTGCTGAAAACCGCTCTCAAACCCAAATGGATCGCCGCATTGCTCGGTGCGCTGCTCGTGGCCACCGGATTTGTGGCCCTCTCGGGCTGGCAATTCGGGGCCTCCTCCACCGAACCGGCCGTCAAAATCGACGAAACCGAGGTCCCGGTCCCGCTGACCGAGCACTACACCCCGGGTGTGGAGATGCTAGGCACCAAATCGGATCAGATCGTCACCCTCTCCGGCGAATTCCTGCCCGGCACCGACGTGCTGGTCGAGGGCCGCGTGGACGATGACCGCCTTGGCAGCTGGGTGGTAGCGGCCTTCGCCGTAGACGGCGCACCGGACGGCGAGGCGATGGCCGTGGTCCGCGGCTGGCAGCCGGAAACCGGCACCCCGTCCGCGGCCCCCGAGGGCACGGTGGAGATCACCGGGCGCCTGCTGCCGCCCGAAGGCCCGGAGCTGAACCACGATGTGCGCAACCCGGCGCTGGCCACCCTGTCCACCGCGCAGCTGGCCAACATCTGGGACCAGGACCTGTACTCCGGGTTCGTCACCGCACATGCACTGAGCGTCGACGGCCAGCCGGCCGCCCAGCCGGGCATCGACGCGATCTACGTCGGTCCGCAGCCCCAGGAGCCGCAGATCAACTGGCTGAACGTCTTCTACGGCATCGAATGGGTCGTCTTCGCCGGCTTCGCCTTCTTCCTCTGGTACCGGCTGGTGCGCGATGACTACCAGCGCGGCATGGACGATATCGCCGAAGCCGCCGCGCAGAGTGCCGCCCGCGAGAAGCACCTAGAGAACTAGCCCCCACCTCCCACCTTCGGAAAGGACTCCTTGCAGATGTCCAGCACCACTCCCGCCGCCCGCCCCCGCAAATTCGGTGGCACCCCGGCCCAGATCCGCTCGGCCGCCATCTTCTACAAGGTGTTCGCCTACGCCACCGGCGTGATGCTGCTGCTGCTGGTGGCGGAAATGATCTTCAAGTACTTCTGGCAGCTGGAGCTGTTTGTCGGCGGCGAATTGCTGGGCGGCACCGCCAACACCATTTCGATGCTCAACCGCGCCGAAATCAGCGGGGGAGTGAACATCTCGCTGGGCATCCTGATCGTGCACGGCTGGATGTACGTGGTCTACCTGTTCGCCGACTTCCGCCTCTGGTCGCTGATGCGCTGGCCATTTAGCCGCTTCATCACCATCGCCCTGGGCGGGGTGATCCCGTTGCTCTCCTTCTTCACCGAACGCACGGTGCACGCCGAGGTGGACGCCGAGCTGGCTGCCCACCCCAAGGCCGCCAAACGCTACTAGGCCCCGCAGCATCCCCGCCACGCATCATCGTGGCGGGGATTTTTGCTTTCCGCGCCCGATGCATCCGCACCACCTCATGCTCCGGGTGACGCTGATGACACGTCATGCGCTATTTCGCGCCCGGTGAACCGCGTAGACTAGAGCTTGTGACTACTGCTCCCCTCACCCCAGAACATAAGCCGGTTCTGGTCGTCGACTACGGGGCCCAATACGCGCAGCTCATCGCTCGCCGCGTACGTGAGGCCCGTGTGTACTCGGAGATCGTTCCGCACACCCTGTCCACCGAAGCCATCCTGGCCAAGAACCCTGCAGCGATCATCCTCTCCGGTGGTCCCTCCAGCGTTTACGCCGAGGGTGCGCCGAGTGTTGGTGCAGACCTCTTCGAAGCCGGTATCCCGGTCCTCGGCATTTGCTATGGCTTCCAGGCCATGGCAAACGCTCTGGGCGGCACCGTCGCGGAGACCGGCCTGCGCGAATACGGTTCGACCCAAACGACTTTCAACGGCGATGCCCGTTCGCTGCTCGCCGGTGCCGAAAAGGCACCGAACGTGTGGATGAGCCACGGCGACTCCGTCTCCGAGGCACCTGCAGGCTTCGAGGTGCTCGCCACCACGGCAGGGGCCCCGGTCGCCGCCTTCGCCAACGAGGCCAAGCGCCTCTACGGCGTGCAGTGGCACCCAGAGGTCAAGCACTGCGAGTTCGGCCAGGACATCCTGGAGAACTTCCTCTACAACGGTGCGGGCCTGAAGGCCGACTGGACCGCCGGCAATATTGCCGAGGAGCAGATCGAGCACATCCGCACCCAGGTCGGCGACGGTAAGGCCATCTGCGGCCTGTCCGGCGGCGTTGACTCGGCCGTGGCCGCAGCCCTCGTGCAGCGCGCCATCGGCGAGAACCTCACCTGCGTTTTCGTCAACCACGGTCTGCTGCGCGAAGGCGAAGCCGAACAGGTGGAGAAGGACTTCGTCGCCGCCACCGGCGCGAAGCTCTACATCGCCGACGAACGCGAACGCTTCTTGACCGCGCTGGACGGGGTCACCGACCCGGAGACCAAGCGCAAGATCATCGGCCGCGAATTCATCCGTGCCTTCGAGGCCGCGGAGATCGCGATCCTGAAGCAGGAAGCGGGCAAGGGCGAACCGGTCAAGTTCCTCGTCCAGGGCACGCTGTACCCGGACGTCGTCGAATCCGGCGGCGGCGAAGGTGCCTCCAACATCAAGAGCCACCACAACGTCGGCGGCCTGCCCGAGGACCTGGACTTCGAGCTTGTCGAGCCGCTGCGCACCCTGTTCAAGGACGAGGTCCGCGCCGTGGGCCGCGAGCTCGGCCTGCCCGAGGAAATCGTGGGACGCCAGCCGTTCCCCGGCCCGGGACTGGGCATCCGCATTATCGGTTCGGTCAACGAGGAACGCCTGACGCTATTGCGCAAGGCCGACGCCATCGCCCGCGCCGAGCTGACCGCAGCCGGCCTGGACGAGGAAGTCTGGCAGATGCCGGTCGTCCTGCTAGCCGACGTGCGCTCGGTGGGTGTCCAGGGCGATCACCGCACCTACGGCCACCCGATCGTGCTGCGCCCGGTCTCCTCCGAGGATGCGATGACCGCAGACTGGTCGCGCCTGCCGTACGACCTGCTCTCGAAGATCTCGAACCGCATCACCAACGAGGTGGACGGGGTCAACCGCGTGGTACTGGATGTTACCTCCAAGCCACCGGGAACCATCGAGTGGGAGTAATCCCACAGCACTAGCTGGCACGGGTCCGCCCGTGGCCGCCAAGCGGAACCGCCTCACCTGCAGCGCCCCTCTAGGGGACCTTCGGTGAGGTCCGGTTCCGCTTGCCGGGTTTAAAACGTGTTTCGCGCCCCGGTTCTCACCGGTGCGTGCACTACGTTAGGAAGGAGGCGCGCTGTCATTGTGGCGCGCCGTGATGGTCGGTTCAGTGAAGGGAATAACTGTCGTGACTAGTGGCCAAAATGCTGCTGCCGAGCGCGTCGCCACCTGGGTGAAATCCCTGGGCCAGAGTGCCGGCGCCGACACCACCTTGCGATTTGCGCCGTCGATGTCGAACAGCATCGACATCACTCACGCAAATCCATCGGGTTTGGCCCAGTTTCTTGCAGGTCGGCGCACCCGCCTGTCCACCTTGCTGCATGATGCGGAGCAGTTTGCCGCCGCGCGGCGCACCGCACGGGCGCTGAGCGCCAAAACCTCCGAGCTCTGGGAAGAGCGCGGCATCGACGTGGGCTACCTAGCCGCCGGTGTCGCCAATTGGCGTGCCGTGCACGAGGGCAAAAGCGAACCGGTATCCGCCCCGATCATGCTCGGCCGGATCACCCTGACCAAGCACCTGGACCACGACGACTACGACGTGCAGCTGGTAGGCCGCGCGGAGATATCCCCGGCCTTCGTGCGGCAATTCGAGTCCGACCACGAAGCCCGCATCGACGTGGACGCGGTGGACGCCGCGGCCTACTCCATCGCCCGCTTCGACCCGGTCCGCGGCATGGACGCACTGCGCCAGCAGCTCTCCGAGGTCCCCGGCGTGGTCATCGGCCACCGCCTGCTGGTCTCCACCTTCTCCGATCTGATCGACCCTGCGGACCCGGCGAAGCTCACCGGCTCGCACCCGGTGATCGAGGCGCTGATCCGCGCCGAGGACAACGCCGGCGAGCCCGCCGAAGCCGAGCCAACCGCGCCAGCCAAGGCCTCGGCGGACGCGGACTCCGAGACGCCAACCGAGGCGGAACCCGAAGGCAAAACCGAAGAGCCGGCCGGCTCGCGGCTGCGCCGCGTCGCCAGCCTGATCAAGGACTCCTCCAAAACCCGGCGCTCCGGCGAGCCAAGTGCTCCGGCACCGGGCGGCGCCACCCGCAAGGTGCACACCGGAACCAGCGTGCTGGCCAAGAACAGCGACGAACGCGATCCGGCCGAAGAGCTCTACCTGCTGGACGCCGACGAATCCCAGGCGCGCATGCTGGACTACATCTCCTCGGGTGAATCGGTGAGCATCAACGCCGCCGCCGGCACCGGGGCCACGCAGACCGCGCTGAACGCCGCCGGCCTGCTCGCCGCCCAGGGCAAGCGCGTGCTGGTTGTCGCCGAGCAGCGTTCGGCCGCTGAGGAATTCGTGCGCCGCTTCAACGAGCAGCTCGACGCCGGCAGCCTGCTGCTGGAACCCAATGAGGACCCCGAGGCGCTGCGCAACCTGCTGATCCGCGCGATCCTGCGCAACGAGCGCGCCACCGAACCGCAGCTGGGCAGCCTGCTGGAAAAGCTGCGCGCAAGCCGCAATTCCTTGCACGAGCACGTCAAGTCGCTGCATTCGGTGCGCAGCCGCTGGGGCTGCTCGCCCTACCAGGCGATGCAGGAGCTGGCCCGGCTCACCTCGCTGGATCCGGCCCCGTCCACCACCGTGCGGCTCAAACGCTCGGTGCTCGACTCCATGGGCCAGCGCGGCCACGTCGCCGCGCAGCTCAAGCGCGCCGCGCAGCTGGGCGCCTTCTCCAAATCGCACACCACCAGCCCCTGGTTCGGCGCGCCGCTGCGCAACCAGGAGGCCACCGAGCAGGCGCTCACCCTGGCCGGCGGGCTGGGCCGGGACCTGCCGATCCTGCACGAGCACATGCAGAAGATCGCCGCGCAGTCGCAGATCCGCCTGGAGGACAGCTACGACAAGTGGGGGGACCAGCTGCAGCTACTGGTCGCCGTGCGCGGTTCGCTGGACAAGTTCGAGGCGGACATCTTCGAAGGCGAGATCGACGATTTGATCGCCGCCACCGCCTCCAGCGCCTGGCGCCGCGAGCACGGGGTGGAGATGGGGTCCATCGTCCGCTCCCGGCTGCGCAAGATCGCCAAGGAATACGTGCGCCCCGGCATGCATGTCTCCGATCTGCAGGCGGCCCTGCAGGCGGTCTCCGTCCAGCGCGACGCCTGGCGGATCTACGCCACCAGCCAGCGGAACCCCGCGGTTCCCGGCGGGCTGCTGGATGTGGAGGCCGGATACCATGACGCCGGCGCGCGGATCGACAAGCTCGCCGCGGTGCTGCCGGCCCAGCTCGGTGCGCGGCTGCGCGAAATGCCGATCGCCACGCTGCTGGATACCATCGCCGCGCTGGTGGACCGCAAGGAAGACCTGGCCGAGCTGCCCGAACGCACGCTGATCGCCGAGCAGCTCTCCGAGGGCGGGCTGTCGGATCTGCTGGCCGACTTCGCCGAACGGGAAATCGACGCGGATGCGGTGGACGCCGAGCTCGAGCTCGCCTGGTGGCAGTCGGCGCTGGAGGCGATGATCTCCGGGGACGACTTCCTCGCGATGAACGACGGCGCGAAGCTGGAGAAGATCGAGGCGGACTTCCGGCTGGCCGACGGGGCGCATATCGCCTCGGGCCCCTCCCGGATCCGCTGGGCGCTGGCACGCAATTGGAAGGCCTCGCTGGCCGACCACCGGGCCGCCTCCAAGGCGCTGCGCGGCATCCTGAAGGACGGCACGCCCACCGTCGCCGGCCTGCTCGACTTCGGTCCGGCGCTGGTCAACTCGCTGACCCCGGTGTTCGTTTCGGCTCCGCTGCTGCTGGGCAGCGCGCTGCCGGCAGACACCGAATTCGATGCGGTGATCCTGCTGGAGGCCAACTACCTGACGCTGCGCGAGGTGCTCGATGCGGTGCGCCGCTCCAAGCAGGTCATCGCGATCGGCGACGAGATGCTCGGCGGCCCGAAGACCTTCGAGGTGTCGGTGGACCCCACCGCGCGGCTGAAGGAACGCAAGCCCGGGCTCTCCGCGCTCACCGCACTGAACCGCGTGCTGGTCACCGGCACCCTGTCCACCGTGTACCGCGGCATCGACGAGGGGCTGGTCGAGCAGCTCTCGAACACCTACTACGATTCGGCCATCTCGCGCCTGCCCGTGGCCGTGACGATCACCGGAAGCAGCCCGCTGCTCACCGGGGTGTACGTGCCCGATGCCACCGGGACGCTGTCCAGCAGCGAGGAGGGCGTGCAGACCACCGCCGCGGAGGTCGCCAAGGTCGTGGACCTGGTCTTCGCGCACTTCGCCGCGCACTCCACCGAGTCGCTCGCGGTGATCGCCTCGAACCGGGCCCACGCCGCGGCCATCGCCGAGGCGATCCGCGTGCAGCTGCCCAACCACAAATACGCAATGAACGCCCTGCGCTCCAAGGTTGAACCCTTCGTGGTGACCACCATGGACCGGCTGATCGGGGTGCGCCGCGACGCGGTCATCTTCGCCTGGGGCTTCGGGCGGACCCCGCACGGCAAGACGCTGCACGAATTCGGTGCGCTCTCCCGCCCCGGCGGCGAGCAGCTGTTCGTGTCCGCGATGACCCGTTCGCGCAAGCGGATGACCCTGGTCTCCGGGCTGCTGCCGGCCGATGTGGATCTGGACCGGGTGTACCGCGGGGCGCGGCAGTTCTTCGAGCTCTTCGGCCGCGTGCAGGCCGGGGATTCCGGAGTCAGCTCCATGCGCAGCCCGCGTTTCGACGCACTCGTCTCCGATCTGGCCCGGCGCCTGCGCGAACGCGGTGCGATCGTGTCCGAGGACTACCGCGGGGTGCTCGATCTTTCGGCCCACGCACTGGATATGGACGGCGCCGGCGGCGTACGCCCGCTGGCCGTGGTCTACGACGGCACCGAGCACTATGCCGGGCTGACCGTGCGCGAACGCAGCCGGCTGCGTCCGGAATTCTTCGAGAACCACGGCTGGCGCTACGTGCCGCTGTGGACCATCGACGTGTTCACCGACCCGGCCTCGGTCACCGACCGGCTGGCCCGGAGCCTGGAGCTGCGTCCGGCCGCGTCCGCGGCGACGCACACCGGGCCGCGCACCCGGGTGCCGATGGCCCCGCCGGTCTCCGCCAGCTCCGTCACCGCCGACCCGCCGGCCGCGAAGAAGCCGGCGGCCAAACCGGCGGAGCAGCCAGCGCCGAAACCGGCGGCCGCGCAGCCCGCCGAGGAGGCGGTGCCGACCCCCGCGCCGATCCCGGCGCGCGCGGAAGGCGCGGAGTCGAAGCCCGACGGTAAATGAGCAAGCAAGCAGGGCGCACTCCGCCGGCGGGCGGCAAGCCCGCCGGCCGGGTGAAGCGTCCGCGCGTTATCGCCCCTCCCCAGCAGCTGAGCGTCAAGGCCGAACTGACCGGCAGCTATGCGCCGGTGCCCGCCGGCGAATCGGTGGATCGCGCGCTGGCCGCAAGCCGGGACGGTTCTACCGAGAACGCCGAGCAACCAAAGAACCCGCTGGCCGAGCTGCGCGCCAAGGACGATGACCCGCGGATGTGGGGAGAGCCGGCCGAGGACCTGGCCGAAGCGATGAAGCGGGACAAGCCGCCGCACTGGGGCTAGTTCACCAGCACCGCGGACACCTTGCCGCGCGAGACCGCCCCGGCCAGCTCATCGGAGCTGGCATTGGCGGCGGCGACCACGATGATCCCTTCGCCGGGCGTGCCGGCGGCGCTGAACATGCCCAGCTCGCCGCCGCTGTCGCCGCCGGGTACCCAGAGCACCGGCACCGCGCGGGCGATGGTGCGCGAACTGATCTGCTGCTCGAACCCGTCCCCGGTGGTCAAGACGATATCCACCAGTTGGCCCGGATTAATCAGGGTCACCGTCGCCGGATCGCTGAGCCGGATGGGCACCGCGACGGTCCCGGCGGCGGCACCGGTGAGCAGATTCGGTCCGACCAGCAGGTGCTCGCGCAGCACCGTGCCCGCGGGGACCGCCACCGCCAGGCGTTGGCCGAGCACCGCGGCCGGCTCGGTGATCACCTGCCGGTCATCGGGAGCCAGCGGAACGCTTTGCACCTCGATCTGCTGCGCGCTCACCGTGCGCCCGGCGGCGATATCCGCCAGCGCGACCACCACCTGGCGCTGGGCCAGCTGCCCGGTGGCCAGCACGTTCAGCGCCGCGGCCAAGGCCAGCAGGGTGAAGGCCAGCGCCAGCGGTTTGCGGTAGCGGCGGAACAGCTCGCTGCGGCTGCGCGCCGCACGGATCCGGGGCCGCGGAATCACCGGGGTGCGGCGTGGGGATAAATTGCTCATGCCCCCAGCAAAACCCCGCCCGGCACGCTCGCCGCGCGGCCGGCGGCGAACTGTGGGCAACCGGCTAGGGGTCGATGGTGTGCACCAGCTCCGGGGTGATCACCAGGTCCACCGGGCGGTCGTGCGCGTCGACCGGGAAATGTCCGGCGGGCACGTATTCGTCCGCGTAGACCAGTGCGGCGATCCGCGTGGCCTTGTCCGCGACCTGCGGCAGGAAGCGGTCGTAGTAGCCGCCGCCCTGGCCCAGGCGCAGACCCTGCTCGTCGACCAGCAGTGCGGGGATGAACAGCGTGTGCACCGTGTCGAAGAGCCGCGCGCCGTGGCGTTCGCCCACCGGCTCGCGCACCGGGGCCCGCGCGCTGTCCACCAGCTGCACCTCGGGAGTCCAATGCGCCCAGCGCAGCTGGTATTCCGGTTCGCACACCGGCAGGTACACCTCGATGCCCGCCTGCACCAGCCGGGGCAGCAGCACCGAGGTGTCCGGTTCATCGGGCATGGACAGGTAGAGCCCGACCCGGGTGACGGTTCCGGTGGAAGAATCCAGGTAATCGAGCACGCGCGCGGCGAGCTGTTCGGCCAGCAGCGCCGAGCTGTTCGCGGAGATCTTCCGGCGGGCTGCCCGCACGGCGGCGCGCCGGGCCTGCTTGCTCTCGCCCGCTGGTGGGGAAGTGGCTGCATTCATGGTCTTACTCTACGCGCCACCCGGACCGTGGGTCATAAAAGTGCAGGTGAGCTCCGCGGGGATACGATATGTGCATGCTGAGTTTTCTGCGCGGAAAAGCCGCGTTGCCCGAGTTGTCCTCCTCGCGTTTGCTGCTTCGCGAGCTGCTGCTGCGCGATCAGGAGCAATGGCTTGCCCTGCGCTCGGCGAACGCGGGCTGGCTCAAGCCCTGGGACCCGACGAACCCCTTGGGACCGCCGGAGCCGATGAGCTTCCGGCAGCTGCTCGTCGCCAAGCGGGCGGCGGCGCGCGAGGGCACCGGGTACTCCTGGATTATGACGCTGCCGCAGCTGCACCGGGGGAACCCGCCGATCATCGGGCAGATTTCGGTCAGCGGCATCCAGTACGGGGCGGCGCGCTCCGCCTCGCTGGGCTATTGGATCGACGGCGCCCATGCGGGCTACGGGTTGGTCCCGGAGGCCTGCGCGCTGGTGATCGACCACTGCTTCCAACAGCTGGCGCTGCACCGGGTGGAGATCAACATCCGCCCGGAGAACACCCCGAGCCTGCGCGTGGTGGATAAGCTGGGCTTCCGCGATGAGGGGCTGCGCAAGGGGTTCTTGCATATCGACGGGCAATGGCGCGATCATCGAACATTTGCACTAAACCGCGAGGAGCTGCGCGGCAGCATGCTAGAACGCATCTACGAATAAAGCGGTGCGTCCGTTGGCCGAACCCCCGCTGCGGGCGCAGAAGTGCCCATCACTTGCGAATTCTTGCGGACACACCGAGAAAATTGCCCGTGGTTGCCTCCGGCGTTGCATAGTGTTGACCGAGGAAGCTAACTATTCGGCTTCCACCTGATCTGACCGTTCAAACGGTGTTGGAGGACCCCCATGGCTGGCACGTCACAGAGCGAAACGCGAGCGCAGTCTGCCGCGAGCGGACTGAAGATCCGTGTGCGCTATGGGCGGTTGGCGGTGGCGGTGCTCGGCCTGTTGGCGGTGCTCGCCACGCTTCTCGGCCTCGTGCTGGCGCCCTTCACCGCGCTGAGCTTCTCCGCCGTGGGCATCTTCTTCGCCATCGCCCTGGGTTCGGTGGCCACGCTGCGTGCCCTGGCGGTGCGTGATCGCAACCGCAAGCTGCTGGCGCATCTGCAGGCCACCCGCGAGCAGGCCCTGCAGACCCCGGCCTTCGCCGACGAGGCGAACCAGGTCATCTCCCGCAAGGCAGCCGAGGATGAGGTTTTCGACGCCCGCCCGGGTTCCGCCCGCCGCGCCCCGGCAATCACCGCCGAGGAACTGCGTGCCGAAGCGGTGCGCGTGGCCCGCGGGGACGGCGGCGTGAAGCAGCCGGCCACCTGGGAGCCGACCAAGGTGCCTAAGCCGACCTACGTGGAGGTGCGCGAGGCGACGCAGCGCGAAATCGTCGCCCGGGTGCGTCCCGAGCCGATCCCGGTCTCCGAGCCGCTGCGCCCCACCAAGCACATCAGCCTCAAGGCCGCCGAGGGCGCCAAGCGCCTGGCCGCCGAGGTCTCCGCCGAGGAACGCGCCTCGATCGCCAGCGTCGTGGCCAAAACCGAAGCCCCAGCGCCGGCGCCGGTGGAAAAGCCGGTCGAAGCCCCGGTGCCAGCGGCCAAGCCGAAACTGAATCTGGACGCCGTCATGCAGCGCCGCCGCGCCTAGCACACCGTACGAGGAAGGCCCGCATCGACAAGGATGCGGGCCTTCTGTCTTGCCCAGAGGCTTTGGCTCCGGCGGGCCTAGAGTTCGCCGAAGGGCAGCGGACCGCGGTTTCCCAGCTGGTGGTCGAAGACGAGCGTGGTTTCGGTGTGCCCGACCGATTCGTCGGTGGCCAGGTTGTCCAGCACCCAGTCGCGCAGCGCCTCGGTGGAGCCGACGGCGATATGCAGCAGGTAGTCGGTGCCGCCGGAGACGTGGAACATCGAGAGCACCTCGGGCAATTGCGGGATGCGCTGGCGGAAGGTGTCGATCTTCTCCCGGTCGTGGGCGCGCAGCTTGACCGAGATCAGCGCCTGCACGGTGCGCCCCACCGCGGCCAGCGAAACCTCCGCGTGGTAGCCGGTGAGGATGCCGCGGTCCACCAGCGAGCGGGTGCGCAGCAAGGCGGTGGACGGGGCGATGCCCGCGCGCTGCGCGAGCGTCGCATTGGAGATGCGGGCATTGCTGACCAGCTCGTCGATGATGATTCGATCGATCTCGTCCAGATCGGTGCCGAAGGGAGACTCTGCGTGCGATGACATAAGAATATTTCACCATACCCGCCGCCGTTCGTTGAAATGTTTGGCAGTTTTCTGCTTCGCCTTCGGCTCGGATCCCGCCGCCGGCGGCGCCCGGCCGATATATTGGAGCCTATGACACGACGCTCCGAAACCACCGGTGAACCCTTCGACACCCGCCTGGCGGCCTACGCCCTGGTGGAGCACGAGTCCAAGGTGCTGCTCACGCTGTGGGACATGCGTCATCGCGATGCCAGATTCACCCCGCGCTGGTCCTTGCCCGGGGGAGGGGTGGACCTGGGCGAACAGGCCACCGACGGGGTCGTCCGCGAGGTCTACGAGGAGACCGGCTACCACGTGGGCCAGCTCTCCCTGCTCGATGTCAGTACCGGCATCATCCCCGCCGCGAAGCGCTACTCCGGGGATGGGCACCCGATGCAGACCGTGGCCGTGACCTACCGGGCGCGGCTGCTCGGCGGTCAATTGCGCCACGAACAGGACGGCTCCACCAGCGAAGCTGCCTGGTTTACCCGGGAGGAAATCCTGGGGCTGAACCGGATCGAACGGGTGGACAGCATCCTGCGTTTGACCTCGCCCGGCGTGCGCTAGCGCAAAAGTAAGACCCGCTGGCCTAGAATTCAGGGGAGATGAATTTAGCTAAAACCACCACCGCCGGCGTGCTGGCCCTCGCCGCAACGCTGGCGCTGTCCGCCTGCACAAGCCAGTCCCCGGAGCCGGTCGAAGAATCCAAGGGGATCGAGCTCGCACTGTCCGCCGGGACGGACCCCACCCAACGCGCGCTGGGAAAGATCTATGCCGAGGCGCTGCGTGCGGCCGGCTACCAGGTCACCGAGCTCCAGCCGAACGCGGATCCCTACCAGCAGGTGCTCGACGGCAACGCCGACGTGGCCCTCGCCGAGTCCACCGCCGCCGAGCTGCGGGAGGCCACCTCCGGAACCGACGCGCGCAGCCTGGCCGCCAGCGGCGCCAATGGCTCCGCGGTGCTTGTGATGAGCGCCGCCGAGGCCAAGCACCACTCGGTGGATTCGGTGCCCAGCCTCGCCGCCGCCTGCCCGGAGCTGAGCTTCATCGGCGCCCAGCCGGCCAGCGACCCGCTAGTGGAAGCCCTGGAAGACGCCGGATGCGCCAAGCCCGAGGTGAAGACGGTGGCCGCGGAGCAGCTGCCCGGACAGCTGCGCGCCTCGATCGATCGGGTGCTGGTGCTCTCGGCCGCCGACGCGATCATCGGCGATGAGGGCTTCTATATCGTCCCGGGCAGCGCGGAGATCTTCGCGGACGCGCCGCTGGTGCCGCTGGCCGGTGCGGACCTCGACGAGCCGGCGCAAAACGTCGTGGACCAGGTCAGCGAGCAGCTGGACCAGGAGGCGCTGATCGGCATCAACCGGATGGTCACCGGGGCCGACGCGCTGGACCCGGAAACCGCCGCCACCCGGTACAAGCTGCTGAACAACTAACCACGGCGGGTGTTCATGCGCCGACAAGAAGGCGCGCGCCCCGCCCCAATCATGAGAAAGTGTACCCATGGCAGAATTCAAGCAATCCTCGAAGCTCCACAACGTGCTCTACGACATTCGCGGGCCACTGCTTGAGCACGCCCAGCGGATGGAATCCGAGGGGCACCGCATCCTGAAGCTGAACATCGGCAACCCGGCGCCCTTCGGCTTCGAGGCGCCCGACGCGGTGCTGGTGGACATGATCCGCAACCTGCCCAACGCGCAGGGCTACTCGGACTCCCGCGGCATCCTCTCGGCGCGCACCGCCGTCTCGCAGTACTACCAGACCCGCGGCATCCAGACCATCGGGGTGGACGACGTCTACCTGGGCAACGGGGTCTCCGAGCTGATCACGCTGTCGCTGAACGCGCTGCTGAACAACGGCGACGAGGTGCTGATCCCGGCGCCGGACTACCCGCTGTGGACCGCCTCGGTCTCGCTGGCCGGCGGCACCCCGGTGCACTACCTGAACACCGAGGAAGAGGGCTGGCTGCCGGACCTGGCCGATATGGAAGCGAAGATCACCGATCGCACCAAGGGCATCGTGGTCATCAATCCGAACAACCCCACCGGCGCGGTCTACCCGAAGCAGACCCTGGAGGGGATCCTGGAGCTGGCGCGCAAGCACAACCTGATCGTCTTCTCCGACGAGATCTACGAGAAGATCCTCTACGATGATGCGGTGCACATCAACACCGCGGCGCTGGCCGACGACGTGCTGGTGCTGACCTTCTCCGGGCTGTCCAAGGCCTACCGGGTCTGCGGCTTCCGCTCCGGCTGGATGGCCATCTCCGGGCCCAAGCACCTGGCGAAGGACTACGTGGAGGGCATCAACCTGCTCACCAACATGCGCCTGTGCGCCAATGTGCCCGGGCAGCACGCGATCCAGACCGCGCTGGGCGGCTACCAGTCCATCGATGACCTGATCCTGCCCGGCGGCCGGCTGCGCGAACAGCGCGACGCCGCCTACGACCTGCTCCAGGCGATTCCGGGGGTGAGCGTGCAGAAGGCCAAGGGCGCGCTGTACATGTTCCCGAAGCTGGACCCCGAGGTCTACCCGATGCACGACGACGAGAAGTTCGCCCTGGAACTGCTCAAGGCGCAGAAGATCCTGATCACCCAGGGCACCGCGTTCAACTGGCCGGCCCCGGACCACTTCCGCCTGGTCACCCTGCCGGCGGTGCGGGATCTGAAGGACGCGGTGGGCCGCATCTCGGTATTCCTCGAGGATTGGCGCGCCCGGGCCTAGGCCTAGGCCTGGGCGCTAAGCTGAAGCGATGAGCGAATATCCACAGAATCTGCTGGCCCAGCTTCGCGTGGTCGGCGAGGTCGACCTGTCCCAGCGCGCCACCGGCGAACCCGACTGGTGGCCGAAGGACGCCCCACGCAGCAAGCGCAAGGCGGCCAAGCGGCTGGAGGCCATCGCCGCGGAGCTCACCGAGCTGCAGGAGCGGCTTTTCGCCTCCGCGCTGCACGGTCAGCTGCGCGACTCGCTGCTGCTGGTGCTGCAGGGCATGGACACCGCGGGCAAGGGCGGGATCGTGCGCCACGTGATGGGCCTGTTCGACCCGCAGGGCGTGGACCACCACGCGTTCAAGGCACCCACCGACGAAGAGCAGGCCCACGATTTCTTGTGGCGCGTTCAGCAGCGTCTGCCCGGGCCCGGGATCATCGGCGTCTTCGACCGCTCGCACTATGAGGACGTGCTGATCCACCGGGTGCAGAAGCTCAGCAGCACTCAGCAGATCGAGGCGCGCTACCCGAAGATCGTCGACTTCGAGCACGCCCTGCACGAACGCGGAATCCACCTGCACAAGGTGATGCTGCATATCGGCCCCGCGGAGCAGTACGCGCGGCTGAGCGAACGGCTGGATCGCGAAGACAAGCACTGGAAGTATTCCCCGGCCGATGTCGAGGACCGGCTGCTCTTCGCCGAATACCAGCGCGCCTACGAGCTGGCCATCGAACGCACCGCGACGGTGGATGCGCCCTGGTATGTGATCCCGGCGGATCAGAAATGGCGGGCGCGGCTCTGCGTGGCGGAGCTGCTGCTGCACACCCTGCGGGAGATCGACCCGCTCTGGCCGAAGGCCGACTTCGACGTCGCCGCCGAACGCAAGCGCCTGGACGCGACCAAGTAGGAGCTCAGCCGACGGCATGCACCGCGAAGGCGGTGAGGAAGCCGGCGGTGGCGATCAACCCGGTGAAGTCGTGCTCCACGGCCCAGGCCTCGGGGATCATCGTATCGGCCACCATGGTCAGGATGCCGCCGGCGGCCAGCGCGATCGCGAAGGCGGTCCACCCCGGATCGGTGAGCGAAAGCAGGGCGAACCTGGCCCAGGAGGCCACCCCGGCGACCAGCGTCACCGAGCCCCAGAGCAGGAAGATGCCGCCGGCCTTCTTGCCCGCCTGCTTCTGCTGCGCCGTGCTGGCCAGCGCTTCGGGAATGTTGGAGATGAAGATGGCGACGAGCATCGCCGGATTCACCGCGCCTCCGGCGACCAGCCCGACACCCAGAGCCACCGATTCGGGGATGCCGTCGATCAACGCCCCGACGGCCAGCGCATTGCCCGAGGCCGAGGCGGAACCCGGGGCGCGGGAGCGCTTGGCCACGATCCGGTTCGCGAAGAAGTAGAGCAGCGCGCCGCAGATCAGCCCGAGCGCGGTGACCAGCAGCCCGCGCCGAAGGCCATGATCCCGGCCACGGCAGCCCGCGGAAGTTTCAGCCACCAGCCCGCCGCGGCGCCCAATAAAAGCGAGGCCCCGGAAACCAGACCCCAGATCAGTGCCCACCATGCCATGCTCATAATGCCCAGCGTAGCCAAGATACTGGCCGCTGGGCAGGCAAGAGCGGACTAGTCGGCCGAGTTTTCCACCCGGCGGCGGGCCTGGTCCAGGCGTTCGGAGACGCCGTTGAGCCAATTCTCGCAGTGCGCGGCCAACGCTTCGCCGCGCTCCCACAGCGCCAGCGAGGCTTCCAGCGGCACGCCGCCGGTCTCCAGCTGATTGACCACCGCCATCAGTTCTTCACGGGCCTGCTCATAGGAGAGCTGTGCGATATCTTCGGGGATTTGCTCGGTCATGGTCATTCCTTAAAGTGCTTCGGTGGCCGGTGCGGCCGGGAAAATTTCGTCGACGGTGGCGCTCAGCTTGCCGGCGGCCACGCGGATGCGCAGGCCCTGGCCGGGCTGCAGCTCCTCGGCGGTGCGCACCACCGTGCCATCGGCAAGCTGGGTGACCGAATAGCCGCGGTCCAGGGTCTGCTGCGGGGAGAGCGCACGCATCTGCGCGCGCAGATGGCCCAGCTCGTCCCCGGCGCGTTGCACCCGGTGGCGGATCAGCGCCATCGAGCGTTCCCGCCAGCGCCCCAGATCCTCGGCGCGCGCGTCGATCATGGCCTGCGGATTGGCCAGCACCGGGCGCTGGCGCAGCGCCGTGATGGTCTGCGCCTCGCGCTGCAGCAGGTTGTTGATCGCCCGGTCCAGGCGTTGGCGCGAGAGCTCGATGCCGGCGAACTCCTCGTTCAAATCCGGGACGATGCGCTTGGCCGCGTCCGTCGGCGTCGAGGCGCGCAGATCGGCCACATCGTCCAGGATGGGCCGGTCCGCCTCGTGCCCGATGGCCGAAACCACCGGGGTGGTGGCGGCGAAGACGTCGCGGATGAGTTCTTCGTTGGAAAAGGGCAGCAGGTCCTCCAGGGCGCCGCCGCCGCGGGCGATCACGATGACCTCGACGTTCGGGTCGGCGTCCAGCTCGGACAGCGCGGCACGCACCTGGGCGACCGCGTCGTTTCCCTGCACCGCGGTGTTGATGATGCGAAAGCGCACCGCAGGCCAGCGCAGCGTCGCGTTGCGCACCACGTCCTTCTCGGCGTCCGAATCGCGGCCGGTGATCAGCCCGATGGTGCGCGGCAGCACCGGCAGCGGCAGCTTATGCTCCATCGCGAACAAGCCCTCGGCGCCGAGGGCCTGGCGCAGGCGTTCGAGCCGCGCGAGCAGTTCGCCCAGGCCCACCGGGCGCAGGTCGGTGGCGTTCAGCGAGAGCCGCCCGGTTTTCGCATACAGGCTCGGCTTGACCCGGGCGACCACGCGTGCGCCGACCTCCGGGGTGGATTCCAGCTTGCGCATCACCGAGGACCAGACGGTCACCGAGAAGGAGTTGTCCGCGTCCACATCGCGCAGCGTCAGATAGCCGTGGCCATTGCGCACATTCGCTTCGAGCAGCTGGCCCTCCACCCAGGTGACCGGGGAGTTCTCGATGTGGATCTTCAGTTTTTCGGTCAGTATGCGCAGCGGCCACGGGTTTTCGGCACTGGTCTCCGCGGCCGTTGCCGGCATGGTGCGCGGCGCTTCTGGTGGCATGGGTCCTCTCCTGCATAACCGGGGCCCGTCCGTGATTAAACGTGCCGGTGGCTCATGAGAGACTATCGCACAATGCCGACGATTTGCCGGATTGCAGGGTGCCCGCCGGGGTGCGCGAGCGGCGGTGCCAGGGTCACAATCCGGGCAAAAAATGACGGATTTTCATGCCGCGCAGGCGGTGCGCGGCGCGTTTTTCAACGATTGGGATAATCCTGCCTCAAGCCGTTGTCCGCCTTCGGGCGGGGGAGGACACTGAGCGGTAATTGGGGAAAATTACATAGAGAGATGCAGAATCATGCGGTGGCCATTGGGGAAGAAAAATCTTGTTCGTTCGTCCACCGCGACCTGTTTGGCCTTGGGATTACTGGTGGGCATGGCGCCTCTGGCCGCCGCGGCGGCAGCCCCCGCGAGCGCGGCCATCGCTGTGGCCGCGGAGCTGTCCATCGACCTGCCGGCCAAGGTACGCACCACCGACAACCTCAATCTGCGCACCGGCCCGTCCACCGCCTATCGGATCCTGATCTCGATCCCCAAAGGCACCGCGGTCCCGGTCTCCGGGCGCGCCTCCAACGGGTGGTACAAGGTCAGCTACGCAGGGCATACCGGCTACGTCAGCGGATCCTACGTTCTCGCCGCCACGGTGCGCACCCTGGACAGCCTGAATCTGCGCAGCGGAGCGTCCACCTCGTACAGGATTCTGGTGACCATTCCGCGCGGGAGCACGATCCCGGCCTATGCACGCGCGGGCAACGGATGGTACAAAGTCAGTTATGCCGGGCGCACCGGCTGGGTCAGCGGTAGCTATGTCACGACCTATCCGAAGCCGCCGGCGGCCCCGCAGTCCACCGGCCCGAATCGGACCAGCCGGGTGGTGCTGACCTTCGACGACTGCCCGAGCAGCCTGAGCTCCTTCAACTCGGTCATTTCCTATGCGGCGACCAACAACATCGGCCTGGTGCTCGCTCCGACCGGTAATTGCCTCGGCTCCTACAAATCGCGCTACGGCGTGGACCTCGCGGCGCTGGCCCGGGCCAAGGGGCAATGGGTCATCAACCATTCGATCAGCCATCCGGACCTGCGTCCGCTGTCCTGCCTGCAGGCCGGCGCCCAATTGAGCGGCAGCGGAGTGCATACGAACTTCGGCCGGCCACCCTACGGCGCCATCGATGCCAGCGTGCGCTGCGGCTACGACAGCCGCGGCATGGGAATCTGGACCTGGACGCGGGACACGCGGGACTGGGAGGCGAAATCCAAGTCGATCACCGTGGCTCGGGCCGGCGCGGCAGTCCCCGGGGACACGGTGCTGATGCATATGCAATGGTACGGATTCTCACCCGATGCGCTGAAGCAGATCAAGGCCAGGCTGGCGCAGCGCGGGGTGAACGTGTGCCGTGCCTATCACGGGACCGATGGCGTCGGCGCCGTGGTGCGCACCCCGGTCAGGCTGCCGAGTTCCCTGCCTTGCTAGCAGCGATTACGGCCACGGAGGCAGATCTCACAGCCCGTTAAGGGTGGCGCGCATCATATGAGCATGCGCTAACTTGCGCCGGGTTCGTAGACTAGAGATATGGCTACTTCCACTTCTGTCCCGGTCTCGTTGCCGATCCCTCGGATTCCGCGTATTCGCCGCACTCCCGAGCAGATCGCCGCAGCCTCCTCGCAGGTCACCGAACGCAAGGTGCTGCTCGCCGCCCCGCGCGGCTACTGCGCCGGCGTGGACCGCGCGGTCATCGCGGTGGAGAAGGCCCTGGAGCACTACGGGGCCCCGGTGTACGTGCGCAAGCAGATCGTGCACAACGTGCATGTGGTCTCCGAACTCGAATCCCGCGGCGCGATCTTCGTCGAAGAGAACGAAGAGGTGCCCACCGGCGCGCTGGTGGTGTTCTCCGCCCACGGCGTCTCCCCGGCGGTGGTGCAGTCCGCCGAGGACCGCGGCCTGCGCACCATCGATGCGACCTGCCCGCTGGTCACCAAGGTACACCGCGAGGCCGTGCGCTTCGCGAAGAACGACTACGAAATCCTGCTGATCGGCCACGAAGGCCACGAAGAGGTCGAGGGCACCTACGGCGAAGCGCCGGAGGTCACCACCATCGTGAACAACCCCGAAGAGGCCGACACCGTGCAGGTGAAGGACCCGGACAAGCTCATCTGGCTCTCGCAGACCACGCTGAGCGTGGACGAGACCATGGAGATCGTGCGCCGGCTGCGCAAGCGCTTCCCGAACCTGCAGGATCCGCCCAGCGATGACATCTGCTACGCGACCACCAACCGGCAGGCGGCGATCAAGGAGATCGCCCCGAGCTCGGAGCTGGTGATCGTGGTTGGTTCGGCCAACTCCTCGAACTCGGTGCGCCTGGTCGAGGTTGCGCTGGATCACGGGGCGAAGGCGGCCTACCGGGTGGACTTCGCCAACGAGGTGGACGAGACCTGGTTCGAGGGCGTGTCCAGCATCGGCGTCACCTCCGGCGCCTCGGTGCCAGATGTGCTCGTCCAGGAGGTGCTGGCCCTGCTTGCCGACTACGGTTTCACCGACGTCGCGGAGGTCACCACCGCCCAGGAGGACATCATCTTCTCGCTGCCCAAGGAAATCCGCGGCAAGCTCAAGGAATCCGGCGACGACGCCCGGGCCCTGGGCGGACGGCGCTCCTCAGAAACCCGCTAAGCACTTCATTTTCCGCATCTCCTAAGCAAAGGTAGAATTTCCTCCCGTGGCTCTTACTATCGGAATCGTCGGACTGCCCAACGTCGGCAAGTCCACCATGTTCAACGCGCTGACCCGTGCCCAGGTACTGGCGGCCAACTACCCGTTCGCGACCATCGAACCCAATGTGGGCGTCGTTCCGCTGCCGGACGCGCGGCTGAAGGTGCTCTCCGGGATCTTCGGGTCCGAGCGCATCCTGCCGGCCACCGTGTCCTTCGTGGATATCGCCGGCATCGTCAAGGGCGCCTCGGAGGGTGAAGGCCTGGGCAATAAGTTCCTCGCCACCATCCGCGAGGCCGACGCGATCTGCCAGGTCACCCGCGCGTTCGTCAACGACGACGTGATCCACGTGAACGGCAAGGTCGACCCGGCCTCGGATATCGAGACGATCGCCACCGAGCTGATCCTCGCCGATATGCAGACCATCGAGAACCAGCTGCCGCGCCTGGAGAAGGAGCTGCGCACCAAGAAGATCGAGAAGTCCTTCGTGGACGCGGTGCTCAACGCGCAGAAGATCCTCGAAGAGGGCAAGACCCTGTACTCCGCGGCCAAGACCGACGGGGTGGACCTCGAAGAGCTCGCCCCGATGCAGCTGATGACCACCAAGCCATTCATCTACGTGTTCAACACCGATGAAGCCGGACTGGCCGACACCGAGATGCAGGCCAAGCTTTCGGCCCTGGTCGCCCCGGCCGAGGCGATCTTCCTGGACGCGCAGTTCGAGGCCGAACTCGCCGAGCTGGAAGAAGACGAAGCCGAAGAGATGATGGAAGATGCGGGCATCGTCGAGTCGGGCCTGGGCAAGCTGGCTCGCGTCGGCTTCGACACCCTGGGACTGCAGACCTACCTGACCGCTGGCCCGAAGGAAACCCGCGCCTGGACCATCAACAAGGGCGCCACCGCTCCCGAGGCTGCCGGCGTCATCCACACCGACTTCCAGCGCGGCTTCATCAAGGCCGAGGTTGTGGGCTTCGAGGACCTGGTCGAGGTCGGCTCGATCGCCAACGCCAAGTCCGCGGGCAAGGCGCGTATCGAAGGCAAGGAATACATCATGAAGGACGGCGACGTGGTGGAATTTAGGTTCAACGTATAAAAATGCCGCCTGAATAGGGTTTTCGTCTCTTCTGCCTCAAGCCGAGGAATTTGCCGGAGTTCCGATCTAGCGTGCGCAACCAGGCGAGTAAGTGCCTCAACCGCTTAGGTCGTTGGCATTCCGCGGTATCCAGTAGGCGTGACCCACACATGAGCGGTAACCACTTGTCGCCCGCTGTCTCGGGCGTTACGCAGAGACGGTACGTTGTCTGGATGGATATGCCCCCAAAGCACATCGTTAGTGTTCGCCGGCACTTGTCGCGTCAGCCGCTGTAAGGCGGCGATGCCCACACGTTGTCCGCGATGTGCTGAATTGAGGGCGATCTCCTGCATGCAGAAGCCAGTGAATCCGTAGGAATCATCACGCTCTGCGGCCACAATGCCCGCTGAGGTGCCACCCACGCGAATCTCGAAAAGTAGCCCTTCTTCCGCGGCATCCTCAAGCGACTCTGCGTCAGCCGGCACGGCCCACTGGCCCAGTTGCGGCCGTGATGGCTTTAGTGCTTCGTAGATTGCCGCGACGCGTTCTGCTGCTTCTTCCGGAGCGCAAGCAACGAGAGTCACATCGTCGTAGCGGTCGGCCAGAGGCTGCTCGCGCATCTCGGCTACGGGGCGTGCCACGATCAGCAGATCTGGCGTAGCTTGTCCAACATCCATACCCGAACCAGTGAGCGCTCGAAGTCGCTGTTCCGGGTCGGGTAGGTTGACGCGCATGCACAGCGGCGAGAAGGCGTCGAAGCTCGGCAAAACATCACCGAGAGCGGCAAATCCCAATGGTTCAGGCGGCAGTGATGTTGCGATTATGTCCACGAATGGCTTCTCAATGTCTCGCCCCCGGAACCGAATACCCGCAACGGCCCAATGTCCGTTCGGCAGTTCCACGCGTCTGTTCGCCCACGCGAGGGGGTCTTGGACGGGGAGCTGAACCATGTCCCGGATCTGGCCGCCCCACTCAGAATCTCCGACGAGGGCGAGGTTTGGCTCCAGCCATTCTGCTAGATTCGTCCGCCACTGTGGCGACCAGTTCTTGATCTGCGAGGAAGTCCATCGCTCGGCCGCTTCTAGTGCATGCGCATCAGGGGTAGTCATCCGGATGAGAATATCAGATATTGAGCATATAATCTGGCTGGTTCGCAGAGCGGCCAGGGAGCGTCTCGCCGTCTTGCGCAGCATCTAACTCGTGTCTGGCGGCAGAGGTTGGTATGTGCGGCGACGTGGTGGAATTCCGCTTCAACGTCTGACGTGTTCCGGTCGTTGAGCCGGCCGCAGGCGAGACGAAACGTACTATGCTGGCCTCATGATTGACGAGTGGCGACGCGTGTACAGAGAGTCGACGATGGTGGGCTGGGACTTCTCGACCCTCGACGGGCAGCTTAGCGCCGACGAACCGTGGTGGGACTTCGAACAGGATTGCTTCTCCGCCATTGCTTCTGCACGGCGGATTGCGGACCTTGGGACCGGTGGCGGTGAGAGGCTGCTGGACCTGCTGGGCTCGGACGACATCACGGGCAAGAGCATCATCGCCACTGAGGGTTGGGAACCGAACGTCGCGGTAGCGCACCGCGCTCTTGCCTCGCGGGGCATCGCAGTTGTCAGGTACGACTCTGAGCAGGACACGCGGATGCCGTTTGCCGACAGCAGCTTCGATCTCGTGATGTCCCGCCATGAGTCGATTGATCCGCAGGAGATTGCACGGGTGCTGGCTCCCGGGGGTCGATTGTTGACGCAACAGGTCGACGGGCATGATGCGGAGGAGGTCCACGAATGGTTCGGTCAGCCGTTTGAGTATCCGCATGTGACTTCGCGTCGCTTCGTCGATGACATTGAGACGGCGGGCCTGAATGTTGACGTCGTGGACGATTGGCATGGAACGATGGAGTTCGAGAGCGTGACGGCGCTGGTCACGTATCTTGCCTTGACTCCTTGGGATGCGCCGAACTTCTCCGTATCTGAGCACGAGGCCCAGCTGTTGGCGCTGGACGAAGATCGCCCGATCAAGGTGACTCAGCGGCGTTTCCGCGTGTACGCGACGAAGCCGTAGGCCGATGAAGCTGGAGGGTTGGGCCGCACACCGTCAACGCTCACGCAGCGCGGCGGGGACTGAGGCAGATCGGATCGAGACGATCCACCCGGGAGAGATCCTGATGGAGGACTTCATCGAGGGTTTCGGGATCACGCAAAACAAGCTTGCGGTGTCGATCGGTGTGCCCCCGCGCCGGATCAATGAGATCGTGCACGGCAAGCGCGGGATCAGTGAGGACACAGCTATCCGGCTCGCGCGCTACTTCGGCACGTCCGAGGAGTTTTGGATGAACTTACAGTCGAACTATGAGCTGCGGCTCGAGCGTCGAGCGCTGTGCGACATGGTCGCGGCGATCACGCCACTGCGCTTGACGTGATGGACCGCACAGTGCTGCGCCCCGACGGCGTCTGGATCGCGGTCACCGACCTCGGTGGCGATGGCCCCACCGTCGTACTGTTGCACGGCCTCGCGGGGAGTTCACGCGAACTGTTGCCCACGGCGCATGCGCTACCGGGCTATCGTGTGCTGCTCGTAGACCAGCGGGGGCACGGCGCGAGCACGCGGCTTCCCGATGATCTGTCGCGCGATGCGTTCGTCGGAGACGTCGTCGCAGTGATTGAGGAACTCGTCCCTGGGCGGCGGGCGACGCTTGTCGGGCAGTCGATGGGAGCCCACACCGCGTTCCTTGTCGCGGCGGCGAGGCCAGACCTGGTCGAGGGGCTCGTGATGCTGGAAGGGCACGTGGCGGGCAACGGTGATCCGGGAGAGGCTGCCGGACTCGGCAGCTACTTCGAGTCCTGGCCGGTGCCGTTCGAAGACGAAGCTGCCGCGCGGGGGTTCCTCGGTGATGACGCGATCGTCAATGCTTGGGTGGCCGACCTTCTTCAGACCGATGATGGCCTGGTGCCGCGCTTCGATGCCTCGGTCATGCAGCGCACGATCGAGGCCGTCCATGAGCCGCGCTGGCAGGAGTGGGAGGCTCTGCAGGTTCCGACGCTCGCGGTCTTCGCAAAGCATGGGATGTTCAGCGATGCCGATAAGGACGAACTGGTCCGGCGCAGGCCCGAAACGGAGAGAGTAGATCTGGCCGACGGCAGCCATGACGCCCACCTTGACGCCTTCGACGAGTGGACCGATGTGCTCCATCACTGGCTGTCCCGCGATCAGACCGGGCCGTTGCGACCCAGCGGTCGCTGAGGTTGGTCCGTGCCGGAACTTGGTGGAATTCAGGTTCAATGTCTAATGCAGGCTTCTGACCCACCTACCTGCGCATCAGTCCCTGACACCGGGCACTCCGGTAACATTGCGGGTATGAATGGGTCGCTTTCGAAGGGTCGAGCGAAGGTGCCACCGGCACGGACTGGCCGACTTGACTCCACGGACCGCCGGTACGAGCCTTTCGTGCGCCTCGTCCCTGCACCAGTGCGGCGGGTGGCCTCGTCGTGGAGGTGGGATGCGCCGGACGGGGGTGGTTCGTGGGACCTGCACATCGAGCACGTGGGTGCCCCGACGGCTTCGGTCCGAATGCTGCTGGACCATGGAGCGGGAGGGAACGCGGCGGCGATGTGGCCCTACGCTGCACACCTGAGTCGCCTGGGCGCTCGGGTTACGGTGGTCGATCTGCCCGGTTACGGGCGAACGATCCGGGTGCGGCGTGGACGCCGCAGCGTCAGTTATGGCGACTGGCAGCAGCTGCTCGTCGATCTCGTGGGTCGCGAGCATGACGAGCGGCCACTTGTCCTCGTCGGGGCGAGCATGGGTGGTGCCCTCGCGGTCGACACCGCTGCAGTGACCGGACTGGCCAAGCGGGTCATCGCGACCTGCCTGCTCGACCCGACTCGGCCGGGCATCGCTGCCGCCATCGTGCGAGCCCCGTGGATAGCGCGGCTGGGATTGCCACTGCTGCAGTTCGCCCGGGGGCCAGCGGCGAATCCACGGATCCCGGTCCGCATGCTGACCCCTATGTCTGCGATTTCGAACGACCCTGGCCTCAGTCATGCAGTGCTCACCGACCCGTGCGGCGGTGGTGGCGCGATGCCGGTGGGCTGGTACCGCTCGTTCCTCGAGGCAGGTCCGGCTATTCCACCCGAGCAATACCAAGGACCACCGGTCGTGCTGTTGCATCCGGCCGAGGATCGTTGGACTATGCCGGAGCTCAGCCTCGACTACCTTGGTCGGCTTCACGGCAAGACCCGGGTCGTGATGCTTCCTGGCTGCGGCCACTTCCCCCTCGAGGAGCCCGGCTTCCAGGTCCTCCTGGACGAGGTTTCGGATGAGATGGAACAGGTGCTGGATGACCAGCGGAGAGGCAGCTGAGTCGGCCATGCGCGGTGAGGGACCGTAGCCCTGAGACCGGTCTGGCCCGGTGAGGCGTGCATGCGTTCCCAGCCGTGGCGACGCCGTGGAATTTCGTTTTGCCGTATAACCTCTGGTTGCGCGTGGTGTCATGCGCTTCCTCTGCGTTTGGTCACCGCGTTGCTGCCCTTGTCCATGACCTCCCGAGTCCGCTCGTGTCGGTGGACAGCTGGATGACGACCCTGCGAGTCGATCCGCGAGACGCGTTGTCGTACGATTGAGCGGTGACGACTCCTATACGCCGCGAGATCGGCCAAGTCTTCATCCCGGTGCGGGACATCCACCGCTCTGCCGACTGGTACGGCAGGCTGCTCGGTGCGGAGGTGTCCCTGCCTTCGCATGACGACACGATCGTCGACGTCCCGATGGAACCGGGCCCCGGCCTTGCTCTGGACGCGAACGCGCCGTTCACGCCGGACGGTCCGCCACGCTTCTTCTGGTGGGCCGATGACCTCGGCGCAGTCGTGGCGCATTTGCGCGATCTCGGGGCCGAACTCGCCTCGGACGTTGTCGACATCGGGAGCGTGGCCTTCGTCCAGTTCCGGGATCCTGACGGGAACCTGCTCATGGTGTGCGCTCGAACGGAGGGCGACGAGTCCGCTCACACCGTTGTCTGACCGCCGGTGCGCGAAGGCGCGGCTCATCAGTTCTGGCCCGCACAACGACAGTGGCGGAAGAGATTGCTCGGTGTCGGAATGGGTGGAGTTCCGTTTCTCGAACTAAACCTTTGGTGCGCTCGCATTCACGGATCGAAGCCGACGCGCACAGCTTCGCTCGCTGTCAATAATCAGTACCGTGTCGAAGTCGGCGTAAGCCCTCTGTGTCAGCCTTGAGTGAGATCCCCGGTGACCCTCTGTGGATTTGTACCCCGGAGTTGCACCCTTACTGCACAGTGACAGGTTGGTATGTACCGGAACTCGGTGGAGTTCCGCTTCAACGTTTAATCCTGAGGTGCTTTTGCGCCCCCGGTTTCTTTTGAAACCGGGGGCGTTTTTGCATCTTGAACATGATTCATCGCCAAATAGCTCCGGAAGGAAAAGAAAGCTTCTCCAAAATAGCGATACCGTTCAAGGCACATGGGCCATTTTCGTTCAAGGACAACGCCGCAGGCAGGCGGCGTTACCCGGCCCCGTGTTGCGGCGAGCGAACGGACGGTCGCAAAGGCTGATCCGCGCGGCAATCCGGTCGAACTCTACTTTTCGCTCTAGCCCAGATTTTTCATGAGGTCTTTGACGGTCACCGAAATCCGATACCCAGGATTCCCGGTGGCCGTTTCTGATTCCGCCCATGCCAAAGAGCGCCCGTTGCACCGACGCTGAATGCCAGGCTCCACCTACCTGGACTGAAATGATCTTTCAAAACCAAAGAAACAAGGAAACACCACTGCCAATTCAAGCAGCCAGCTCACCGCGCCGCCACCGCTGAAACAACACGCCAACACCCTCGTTCAGTTGGCATAACAGTTGTGCTTCTGGTGCTCTTGCCGAGATCAACAGCCGGCGTTGCC
>NZ_NRGV01000006.1:0-1029 GCF_002332385.1 Glutamicibacter sp. BW80
GAGCATGTCCAGAACCCTGGGTGTGGCCGGGAACGAATTCGGTGAAGCTGTTGGCCACGGCGATGATCGGCTTGCGGCCGAGATCAGCGCCGTTGACGCCGGCTGCGCGCAGCAGTGCGCGGGCGCCTGCCATGTTGCGGCCGTGGGTAATGGTGTGCGAGCGATAAGTGGTCATCCTCAAATCCCATCATGGATTTGTTCGCTAACCCAGACGGCCTTGATACTAGTAGTACTACTACCACATTGAGGAGAAGTGCCCATGGATGCCGAGCAGAGACGCCGCGATGAGCTGGCGGCTTTCCTCAAGGACCGCCGGGCGCGCGCAGACCGCGACGCGCATGGGCTGCCGGCGGTGGGCCGCAGCCGGCTGCGCGGCCTGCGGCGCGAAGAAGTCGCGACCCTGGCCGGCGTTTCGGTGACCTGGTATACGTGGCTGGAGCAGGCGCGGGATATCAACCCCTCACGCCAGGTGCTGGTCTCACTGGCCCGGCTGTTTCGGCTGACGCCGGTGGAGAGCACCTACCTGTTGTCCCTGGGCGGGCATCGGGAGATCGTACGAGAGGCCTCGGGCGGGATCACTCCGGCGCTGCAACAACTTCTCGATTCTCTGGAATTCCCGGCTTTCCTACTCGGATCCGACTGGTCCATCATCGGATGGAACGAAGCCTATGCGCAGCTTTATCCGCGGATCAAATCGCTGGATAATGCAGACCGGAACCTGCTCTGGCTGGTGTTCACCGACGCCGCGCTGCGCGAGATGCTGCCGGATTGGGAAGAGCAGAGCCGCAGCTTTGTCGGAAGCTTCCGCGCGGAAACCCGCGGGTGGCTGAACCCGGCGGGGGACAGCGGCATCGTCGCACAGGTGTCGGCGGCCTCGCCAGAATTCGCGGAGATTTGGAAGGAGCGGGACGTGGCAGGATTCCAAAGCGGTCAACGATACTTCCGGCACCCGATAAAAGGACTAACACGTTATGAGCAACACAACTTGACACCAGTTCAAGCCTCAGATCCAGGGTTCTGGACATGCTC
>NZ_NRGV01000007.1:0-2671 GCF_002332385.1 Glutamicibacter sp. BW80
TGTCCGGTGGAGGACCGGCTTACGGGACACTCGTAGATTTCATCTTCATTAGTTAGCATTAACGGAATCGACCAGGCAGGAAACTCATGAGAAACGCCGTATGGATCGTCCAACAGGATGCAACGCCTGACAATACTGTCCTCGGGGTATTTGGTGATCCGGGTGAAGCTGACGAGTTTGCAGAAACCGTCAAAGACCTGTTCGAGGATCACGTGCTAATCCAAAAATTCGAAATTGGTTACAAGTTTACTGACGGATCATCTCGGTATTCCGCATAAGGTTCCTCAAGCGGGCGCGTTCCCAGGAGACTTCGGCGGACCATACACAGGCAATATCTTTCGGACACAGGTTCAGATTGGCAGTCAAAGATTAGTGACAGATTCTCCGTTTTTGATCCGTGAAATTTTAGCGGCTACATGAAATCGTTCGGTCGGCACGGAACTGACTTTCCGCGGCGGCAATCGTTCCCTCAGATAGGCTGGGAATCTATCAGAAGCCGAGACACTTAGAGGACAAGCATGCAACAACCTACGGTCACGCTTATTCGATCTGAAGCCCTTTCCGATGTCGCTGAGTACGCTTACGCGGCGACTGCTCCCAGCGATGCGCGTCTTATCTTCTTGGCGGGATCCTGCCCGTTGAACCAGGACGGATCGACCGCTGGGGTCGGCGACTACCGCGTACAAGCCGCTAAGGCTTTCGAGAACATGTGTATCGCCTTGGAAACGGCAGGTGCGGGCGTAGAAAACGTCATCAGCACACGTGTCCTTGTGGCATCCTCAGACCAGGCAGATCTTGTTGCCGCATGGGAAGTAATTCGTGCGGCCTTCGGTGACCACGACGTTCCCAGCACATTGATGGGTGTTACTGTTCTCGGCTATACGAACCAGCTTGTAGAAATTGAAGCAGTCGCAGCTGTCATTGACTAAGCATCCTAACGCTCCGTCAGGATGCTGTAGCGATCAAATCGGAGGATCCTAAATTTGCAGGAGCCAGTAATACCGCTAGGTGAATTTGCGCGGCTGAAACAGCCGATTCTGGAAGTCGATGATTTGGTAATGCGGCCTTGGGAACTCGCAGACGTTCCCGTGGTGGTGGAGGCTTACCAAGACCCGGCGATCATACAGTGGCATGGAAAAACCATGACCACCGACGATGCTAAAAAATGGGTGCTCCACTGGCCTTCCCGCTGGCAAGATGAGTCCGGTGCGGGCTGGTCAATATCTCGCGACGGGGAAACGATCGGACAGATCAGTCTACGGCGCATCGATCTGGCTAATGGTGCAGGCGAACTTTCCTACTGGGTTCTCCCTCAGGGACGCGGAGCAAATGTGGCGCCTAGGGGGCTACGCGAGCTGTCTACTTGGGCGTTCGATATGGCGCACTTCCACAGGCTTGAACTTGCACATTCCGTCAACAACCCTGCCTCATGCATAGTTGCGCACAAGAGCGGATATCTAACGGAAGGTATCAAGCGTCAACAGGTGCTACATGCTGATGGTTGGCACGATATGCATTGTCACGCGCGTCTAGCATCAGATCGGATCGCCGTAATCTGACTTCACCTGAATATTCACCATCCCCGTTTAGGATTTCACAAAAGCGAATAATGATGTCGATGAAATTCAAACGTCTAAGCCCAGGCTAAATTCATACGCGCTCAATCAGGCGTCCCGCAGAGGGTTCGGCTTGCGAAACAACCTGCCCTGACACGTTGAGAGCCTCCAAAGTTGAAGATGAATGAGCCCGAAGCTTGACCGTCTAAATCTACATAGGTAGCATTAGAGTATGGAGCGTTTGACAAGGCATACCCCTGCTACAGCTGCTGTTGTTGGTGCGCTCATGGAATCATCCGAGTCAATCTGGGGTCTCCAGATCGTGAAGATGACCGGGTTGAAGACAGGAACGGTTTACCCGATTCTGGAACGTTTGGAGGATGCTGGCTGGATTACTAGCGAGTGGGATACAGATCTGACTCGCAAGGGGCCCCGCCGGCGGTACTTTAAGTTGGACGCGAAGGCTGTTCCATATGCCCAGGAGTACATTTCCACCCAGAGGCCGAAACCATCCGTGGGTGCTGCTTTTCAATCCAGGAGACTCGCATGAGCCAGGCCTGGCTGGTACGAGCGCTGTTGCGACTATCGCTTTTCGTAACCCCGGCGCATCTGCGGCAAGTGCGCTCTGAGCAATGGAGGGCGGATCTTCGGGATTGCAGTGAGTTGGATATCCCGTCTGCTGATGTCGTTGCCGGTGCTCTTATTGCCGGCACACGTTTGCGAATTGCCCATGGACTTGCTTCGTTGTCCAACCCCGCCCTATTCAAAGAGGAAAGAGCAATGAAAATTCTGTTACCCACTGCCCTTATTGCTAGTGTTCTGACACTCGGCGGAATTGCTGGGGTTTCAGCAATCTCGAATTACGAGGTTACTCAGATTACGGTCCCGGAGGGGATGATTGAAGAGAATGCTCGAACCACCCCATCCGCTCCAATGATCATTGATGGTGTCGAGGTTTTGGGAAGTGGTGAGGTCGCTCCTACGTATCCGGGTGAGTAAGTGATTTAGCGCCAGCGTGAGAATCTGTCGTTTTGGTCAGAATCGCGCAATCAGAGCCAGGGGGACGGCAGACAAGCGGCGGGTGTCCCGCTGAAGGTTCCCCTCGCGGGCCGGTA
>NZ_NRGV01000008.1:0-11338 GCF_002332385.1 Glutamicibacter sp. BW80
AAAAGGTTAAATAGCAAGCTTAGGAGGTTACCGCGTGAAGAATCTAGCCCCGCTCGTTATAATCGCCGCTCTCGCCCTTACCGGTTGTGCTCCAAACGCTTTAGAAGTTGCTCCCGGCCCCTCGGTCATGCCAGCAGCGGAACCCGTAGCTGTCGAGGACGTTAGGCAGGTGTGGGCAGATGAGCAAATAAACGATTGGCTGAGTTACAACAGCGCCAGTAGCATCGAAGCACTCAGCGCGCCAGCCTATTTCGTTGACTCGTGGGAATCCCCCGAAGAGGGCGTATTGATCGTGCGCACTAAAGACGGTGCTCACTCGAAAGTCAGCCTAAGCATGGTCGCCTCTAGCATTCTCACCGGGGCGAAAGAGGTCAATACGATTACCGCTATCAACGAATTCGAGAAGATAGAAGCCACTCTCACGCGAGTATCTTAAATAGAAAAATCGGCCCGGCCAGATCGAGAAGATCAGACCGGACCGATTGGTTTTCTAGCGAACGCTATTCACCCACCGCGGGATAGCTTCGGCCATCCCGCGGGAAAGCCAGCTTGGAGGCGGTGGATGTAATGCCAGCCAGTTGCCGCGTAAATGTAGGAAGTTAGCGTTCCCCATGTTAGCTCTCCGGCGTTACCGTCCACCGCATAGGTGCAGTACTTTGGGGCAGCGCCGTTGTCGAGTCGGCGTTCTCGACGATCAAAAACGAGATGTACCGTCATCGGGCGTTTACGAGCCGGGTTGCGGCACGTACCGCGGCCTTGGAGTTCATCGAGGTTTGGTACAACAGGAAGAGTCCGCACACGAGCAATGGCGTGCTGAGCCCTCAGATGCTCCTCGACTGGTATTGGGGGCAGTATTCTTTGGCCCTCGTGGCCTGAGTTTAATAAGAAACGATCAAAGATCGTGTCTCAGAAACTTTACCAGCTCAAGTACGCCGCGCTCATGGCGCAAGCGGGAATTGAGGTGATGATTATTTCCAAGCGGCTGAGCCATTCGACCATCGCGGTAACGAGCAACTTCTATGGACATCTGATGCCGAGTGTTTCACGCAAGGCAACGTCGAAGGTGTCGCAGCTGATGGGTGCAAAAAGCACCGATGTTCACACATTGCACACACAAGACCAGATTTTGGGCCCAAAAAACGCCCTTGCCGAAACCATAAATGATTCTGACAAGGGCGTTTGGCCGAGCCCCCTGGCGGATTTGAACCGCCGACCTGCTCTTTACGAGGGAGCTGCTCTACCCCTGAGCTAAGGAGGCCGATACCTGAAAACAGGCACCTCGTTACTTTATCTGAGTACTCGAGAGATCGTCAAAACGAGCTGTTCCTGTGAAGCTTTAGAATCAGCACACGGTGCCGTCTTCGGGCGCCTTGCCCTCGATTAAGTAAGCATCAACCGCCTCGGTGACGCAGTCATTCGAACGACCATAGGCGGTGTGGCCATGCCCTTCAAAAGTCAGCAACGTCGCGCTGGACAATTGCGAGGCCAGCGACTGCGACCATTCGTAAGGCGTCGCGGGATCCCCGGTTGTTCCGACCACCAAGATCTCGCCGGAGCCCTGCGCCTGCAGCTCTGCAGGCAGTCCAGTCGCGTCATGCTCCCACTCGTTGCAGGTGATTGCACCGTAGGAAAGATATTTCCCTAGGGTGGGTGCTACGCGCATTAGCTCTTCGGCTTCGGTCTGCATCGTGGCTGGGTCTGCATCCATTGGCCGGTCCAGGCAATTGATAGCCACGAACGCGTCGGACGAATTCGACGTGTAGGTGCCATCTTGGCTTCGGTCGCTGGCGAGGTCTGCAAAGAGCAAGACCTGATCTACATCGCCTTCCATAGCTTCACGCATGGCAGTGGTCAGGATCGGCCAGCTCGAATTGTCATAAAGCGGAACGATGAAGCCGTTGATGAAATCGATAATCGGGACGGTTCGGCCGTCGCTGGACACGAGAGGTTCATTTTCGATTTGAGCAAAGAACAGTTGCAGTTGCACCTTGGCTTCCTCAAGAGTCCCGTCAAATGGGCATTCTTCACTCTTCAGACAGCTTTCGAGCCAGGCATCGATTTCTCGCTCAAATCCCACGGCCTGTGCCCTGTTCACCTCGGCGGATGAAACTGCGGGATCCATGGCGCCGTCTAAGACGAACCCGCCAACCCGCTGCGGAAAGAGCTCCGCGTAGGTGGCACCGAGGAATGTGCCGTAGGAGAAGCCGAGATAATCGAGCTTTTCGTCTCCAAGGACGGCCCGGATGATGTCCAGATCTTTAGCCGCCGAAACGGTGTCCACGTGTCCTAGCAAATCCCCGGTATTCTGCGCGCACTCCTTGGAGTATTCCCTAGTTTGCTTGATGATTTCTTCTCGGTCTTCAGGAACCCATGCGCGTAAGTTCTGTTGCCGGCTCAGGTCGGTTTGCTCATCTGTCTGACATTTCACCGGGGAGCTCTTGCCTACGCCACGTGGGTCGAAACCGATCGTATTGAACTCACGCTGCAGATCATTGCTGAAAATATGGGGCACACTATCGGTGACCATGCCGAGGCCTGACCCTCCCGGGCCGCCGGGATTCACCAGGAGGTTTCGTTTCGCACCTTCCGAAGCACGTCGATTCAGCGCAAGGTCAATGTCCTCTTGCCCGGGGTTTTCATAGTCCAAGGGCACCTGGATAGTCGCGCACTCCACCGTGCTGCCACATGGTTCCCACGTCACGTCTTGATCGTAGTATTTGGCGAGTTCGCCCTGGGCTTCAGGAGCCGCAGCAGGCTGGGAATTGGTGGCCGAGGGGGCCGCTTCGGTATCGCTCGGCCCGGAGCCAGCGCAGGAAACCAAGGCGAGGGACAACGCCGCGCCCAGTGACGCGAACCGGAGCAGGGAATTACGTGCAGTCACTTTTGCGTCTCCTGTTGAAGTTGGGTTTCGGTTGTGGCAACTGCTGATCTAGCGACGGCCTGGCTTTGGAAGCAGCCGGGCCATGAGCGCCTCAAGGGCGATCAGTTGATTTACGTTGGCAGCTAAGCGCTGACGCGTTTCGTTGATTGCATCAAGCTGGGCGAGTGTCTTCTCGCTGGGTTGCGCCGCTGCGTAGGCTTCTAGCTTCGAGCGGAGGTGTTCGTTGATGAGATCTATACCCGAATGCAGCTGCAAGCTAAGCACATCTCGGAAAAAGGTCGTCAGGTCTATCAAAGTGCGGTCTAAGGAATCAAAAGTAGCGCGCCTGGCGAAACGCTTGGCATTTTCCTCCAGGGCCTTGAACTGCCCGCGCAGTCCCGGAGGAATATTTTCCTCTTCGCCCAAGCCATTTGCGTGGCGAAGCTCGGCAACCTGCGCGTTGAGCTGCGAACCGGTCATGGCTTCGGCATGCTCGCTAGCCAACGCAGAGATGTCTGCCGCGGCAGACATCGCGTGGGGGAGGGTAGAGAGCCGCAGCGGCAGCGTGACGACCTTTTCACGACGCTCGCGAGCCTTTTCATCTCGTGCCAACATACGGGCAACGCCAATATGGGACTGCGATACTCGCGCGGCAAACTCTGCCATCTCCTGTTCCAAGCCGTCGCGACGCACCAAAAGTTCGGCCACCTCCGCGGCCGCAGGTACCGACAGGTTGACCGCGCGGCAGCGCGAGCGGATGGTCACCAGCACGTCGGCCGGCGAGGGTGCACAGAGGATCCAGATCATCTGTGCTGGCGGTTCCTCGATGGCCTTCAACAGCACATTGGTGGTGCGTTCGGTCATGCGGTCTGCATCTTCGATGATGATGATGCGCCATTTGCCGTTACCGGCACGTTCTTGGGCGCGAGTGATCAGATGCCGGACATCTTCGATCTGATAGGCGACCTTGCTAGTGGAAACGAAAGAAACATCTGGATGGTTGCCCGCCATTACTTTCTTGCATGCATCGCACTGTCCGCAGCCGGCTGGAGTTTGCGTACATTGCAAGGCCGCGGCGAACGCACGGGCCGCGGTGGTCCTTCCAGAACCTGGAGGACCGGTCACCAGCCAAGCGTGTGTGGGGTTACCTTGATCAACCTCGGAAATCAGCGAGTCGACCACACGCTGCTGACCGGCGAGCTCGGCAAATACCGGCCGGCTCACAACAGACCTGCAAGGTGCGTCGTGATTTCCCGTTGGAGCTGCTCAACGCTGCCTGTCGCATCGACCACCAGATAACGCTGTGGATCCTTGGCGGCAAGTTCGAGGAAGGCACCGCGGATGCGTTCGTGGAAATCATCTGGTTCGGCTTCCAGCCGGTCCGATTCCTCCACCCCGCCGCTGGCAGCGATTCGCCGAGCGCGACCATCCGCGGCAGAGATATCGAGGATGATCGTGGCATCTGGTTTCAAACCGGTGGTCGCAAAGTCATTGATGGCCGAGACAGCAGCAAACCCGAGGGAGCGGCCCATGCCCTGGTAGGCCAGCGAAGAGTCGACAAATCGGTCGCAAATCACGTGGGTACCCTCAGCGAGCTTTGGAGCGATGAGCTGTTGCACGTGGGCGGCGCGGGCCGCCGCATAGATGAGAGCCTCGGTGCGTGAATCGATGTCGCCGTGACCGTGTTCGAGCACCAAGGAGCGTAGTTTTTCGCCGATTTGGGTACCACCGGGTTCCCTTGTGGTCGCTACGCGGGCACCACGATTTTCCAGCCACTGACGGGTCATGGCCACCTGCGTGGACTTGCCGCCGCCGTCGCCGCCTTCAAAGACGATAAACAGGCCGCGCTGGGATGCAGTCGAATCGATACTCACACCTCTACCCTAACTAACCGGGGTCGGGAAAAAGGACAGATTCCCGGGCTTCTGGCCAAGAGTGACGAACAAGCCGGGTAACACGGGCGGACATGCACGTAAACGCTTGTGCATTGCGCTGCTATGCGGGCGTAATCTGGTGCTCATGAGCCAACTGCCAGAATCAGCTGCCGAAGCACAAACTTGGGACCCGAAGACGCTTATCGTGGCCGGGGGACGTCCTGCGCACACCAATGACGGCCCGGTGAATCATCCGATCACGTTCACCTCGACCTACCACTCGCACGGGCTCGCCGGCGCCGGGGACCGCGTGTACGCCCGGTTCTCCAACCCCAGCTGGGACCCGTTCGAAGAAGTCTTGGGTCAATTGGAGCAGGCACAATATCCGGCCTTAGTGTTTTCTTCCGGTATGGCGGCGATCTCTGCGGCGCTGACCCTGGTGCCCGAGGGCGGCGTGCTGGTCTTGCCGCAGCATTCCTATAACGGTTCGTTGGGGTTGAGCGCTGAACTGCAGGCAGCCGGACGCTTCAGCGTGCGAGCTGTGGATGTGGCAAATACCGATCAGGTGCTGCGCGCGATGGACGGTGCCGACGTGCTGTGGCTGGAATCTCCAACAAATCCGATGCTTGAG
The DNA here is from genome assembly GCF_002332385.1 of Glutamicibacter sp. BW80. NCBI lineage: Bacteria > Bacillati > Actinomycetota > Actinomycetes > Micrococcales > Micrococcaceae > Glutamicibacter > Glutamicibacter sp. BW80. Next base: position 5,366 of record NZ_NRGV01000008.1, read on the forward strand.
GTTGCGGATCTTCCCGCGCTGTTGGCGGCAGCCAAGACCTCGGGTGTGCTCAGCATCGTTGACAACACCTTTGCCACCCCGCTATTGCAACAGCCTTTGACCTTGGGAGCGGATCTAGTGGTCCACTCGGTGACCAAATATCTGTCGGGTCATTCGGACTTGATCCTCGGCGCGGTGGTCACCAACGACGGGCAATTGCATAGCAAGCTGCACGGGCACCGCACCTTGCATGGAGCCATCGCCTCGCCAATGGACGTGTTCCTGGCCCTGCGAGGGGTGCGTACCTTGTCGGTCAGGCTCGAACGCTCGCAGGCAAACAGCCAAATCCTGGCCGAGCGGCTGGCCGCGCACGCGAAGGTGAGCGCAGTACGCTACCCCGGTCTGCCTACGGATGTCGGGTATCAGCGGGCCACCGAGCAAATGAGCGGCTATGGTTCGGTGATTTCATTTACCGCAGGTTCAACCGCCAAGGACGCGGACCGGATGATCGAAGAGCTCCGCCTGATCACCGGCGCCACCTCGCTGGGCGGAGTGGAAACTCTGGCCGAGCGCCGGGCGCGCCACGCGAATGAACCCGCCACCGTGCCGGAAAACTTGATCCGGCTTTCGGTGGGTATCGAAGCCGTGGAGGATCTGTGGCGGGATCTTTCCGGAGCCCTTGAACGAATCTGAAGACTCACGATCCGTAGGCCGGGGGACGCGCCGGAGAGAAAGGTAGAGTGTAGATATGGACTTGGCACGAATAATCGAGATGTACTTGATGTATGCGCTCAGCATTGTTGTCGGCGTGGTCGCCGTCTGGGCATTGATCGATTGCCTGCGCCATCAGGCGTCGCGGTTTACCCAAGAAGGTAAACGCACCAAGGGCTGGTGGATGGCATTGACCGGCGGCGCCACCATCATTTCGGTGCTGATGGTGCTTTCCGGCCCAGCCAGCAGTGGCGGCTTCCTGCAGCTGATCGCGGCCTGTGTAGCCTGCGTTTACCTGGCAGATGTCAAGCCCGCGGTCAGCGGCCAGAGCGGCAACTGGTACAACTAAGGCCAACAAGCTTTTCAACGCCTCGGACTTCGTCATGCGAAGACCGAGGCGTTGTTTTTTGCTGACATGTCTTAACTTTCGGCTACGCGGTGCATCGCATTGGATAGGATGGAATGTATGACCCATACTTTGATCTTGCTTCGCCATGGGCAGAGCGAATGGAACGAAAAGAATCTGTTCACCGGTTGGTACGACGTGAACCTGACCGAAAAGGGACGGGCCGAAGCCGCTCGTGGCGGCGAGCTGCTGGCTGAAGCCGGCTACAAGCCAGAGGTGCTTCACACCTCGCTGTTGACCCGCGCGATCACCACCGCTAACCTCGCACTGGAAACGGCTGGTCGTTCGTGGATCCCGGTCAACCGCAGCTGGCGCTTGAACGAGCGTCACTATGGTGCGTTGCAGGGCAAGGATAAGGCGCAGACGCTGGCCGAGTTCGGCGAAGAGCAGTTCATGCTGTGGCGCCGCAGCTACGACACCCCGCCGCCGGTCCTGGACGATGCTTCGGAATTCAGCCAGGCAACTGACGAGCGTTACGCGGACCTGGGTGACCAGGCGCCACGCACCGAGTGCCTCAAAGACGTGCTCGAGCGCATGCTTCCGTATTGGGAGAATGAGATCAAGACGGACCTGTCCGCAGGCAAGACCGTCATGGTCACCGCGCACGGCAACTCGCTGCGTGCGCTGGTCAAGCACCTGGACGGCATCAGCGACGAGGCCATTGCCTCGCTGAACATCCCGACCGGCATTCCGCTGGTGTACGAACTGGACGAGAACTTCCAGCCAATCACCGCTGGTGGAACCTATCTGGATCTGGAAGCTGCCGCAGACGCGATCAAGGCAGTCGCGAATCAGGGGCGTAAGTAGTACGTTCTGAGTTTTTATGGGGCGCACCAGCGCCGGCACTTTTGGGTGTCGGCAGCGGTGCGCCTCGTCGTTTCTTAAGCGCAAAGTTCAAATGAATGTCAGGCTGTGAGCGAAACAACGACACAGGATTGTGTTTTTGGCATTAGTATGCTGTAATCTCCTATTTCGAATAGGCTCAATGGCTCACGTTAGGAATGCAATTCGTGGCAACTGATTACGATGAAGTCCGCCCGGACGTTGCCGAGGCGCGCAAGGCTTCTCTAGACGCGGTTAAGTCCGCAAACGCACCAGACGCGAAGAGCGTCGTGCGAGAGCTCGACGAGGCCGATCACACCGACGGCATGGACCTTCCAGGCGCAGACCTGTCCAATGAGGAACTGACCGTTACGGTCGTCCCGCAGAAGGAAGACGAGTTCATCTGCGGCTCGTGCTTCCTGATCCGCCACCGCTCACAGCTAGTTCGTGAAGAGGGCATTGTAGGTTTCTGCGTCGAGTGCGAAGGCTAAAGCCGGAAATACTCTAGCCTCCGGCATGTCCGGGGGACGCACGCATTAAGGGTGGGACACNNGTGTCCCACCCTTAATGCGTTATCTTCTGACTCTCGGGTCGCTTAGAACCAACCACTAGATATTTTGGCGACCTTAGGGGTTCCGCTATCCCACTCGATAGTGCCGCGGAAGGTTGTCTCCAGATCTTTCGTTTCGTATTCGTAGTACTCGGTGTCGTTCTTCTTGTACTTGAACTTGGTGCTTTGCGCGATGAAACTCTTCTGGCTCAGGCTTTCCAGGCCGCCGGCCGGCTCCGTCAACTTCATCGATGCGAGATCTTTCTGGCGTAGCTCGTAGGGACAGCCATCCGCCATATTCGTAGGAGGCGTGACACACGCCGTTGCGAAGTCCTGCACGGCCTTCAACGCGAGTTCGTTCGTGGCGGAAGATAGCTCCTGGGGAATCTCCACATGTGCGTTGCCGTCAACGCTGGAGGTGAGGCGAAGCGGTTCGGTTGATGCGGCGATGAAGTCCGTGGACTTTCCCTTGACCTCATAAATTCCAGGGAAGGCAAAGAACTCGCCACTGGAATTTTCCTGCTCTGCGAATGCTTAATAGGAAGTAATTGGCCATGTAGCTCGTAGTGACTATATATTTCTGTGAACCGCCAGGCAGGGCTGTTGCCCTGGAACGTGACTAGCGGTAGGCAATAGACTTTGACGCCCGCAAAAATGGCCTTGGGCCGGTGAGAAAATCACCGGCCCAAGGCCATCGACGTATGTCGGCGCTAGTGCGCTAACTTGCGGAGCTTAGAACTCTGCTGGATCCCATTCGCCGGTTACCAAGTAGGTCACCTTGCGGGCAACGGAGACGCCGTGGTCGCCGAAGCGCTCGAGATAGCGGCTGGTGAGCGACACATCCACGGTGGTCGGCGCCGTCTCCTCCCATGCATCGTCGGCGATCACGGTGAACACACTGGCATGCAACCCGTCCAGCTTGTGGTTCAATTCGATAATTGCCCGGGCAATTGCCAAGTCACGAGTTTCGAGCAGCTGGCCGACTTCCTTGGCGATCTGAATGTCGATCTCTGCCATCTGTGCGAATGTGTCGGAAATCTGCGCGGGGATCGCCGGGTTCGGGAAACGCAGGCGGGTTAGCTGGGCTAAGTGCCGCGCCAGGTCTCCCATGCGCTCTAGCGAAGCGCTCATGCGCAGCGAGCCAACGATCATGCGCAGGTCCGAAGCCACCGGCCCTTGGAGTGCCAAGGTGTCGATGGCGCGCTCGTCGAGCTGGTTCTGCAGGAAGTCGATCTTCGCATCGGCTGCGATAACTTCCTGAGCCATATCAACATCGGCGTTTGCCAGCGATTCCCATGCACGGTCCATCGCGGTGGCGACCAGCTTGGACATCTCGATCAGCTCTTCACCGATTTGCTGCAGATCTGCCTGAAATACCTTGCGCATTGAAGGTCCTTTCGAGTTACGGAATCCCACACCCTGGTTTTGGGCATGACGGAGGGTCTGCCTCCACCTTGTCAGCGGGTTATTAACGAATATCCCACGGAAAGTGAACGTTTGGTGAATAGGATAGCGAAAAGTCCTATTTCGCGTCATTTGAGACCAGCCCCCAGTGCGTTGGAAGCTAGTCTGATTATGTGAACGAAGTAATTTCGACCCTGCTCGCCGGCCTGCTCGGTTTGACCTTGGGACTTGTCGGGCTAGCCGCCTACCGTTTCTCGCAGCGGCGTGCCTCCGGCCTCCCCGATGTTGACGAACCGGTGCTGCCCGAAGGTGCCGCCTCGGTGCTTTCGGTCATTGGCCGCGCGTTCGTGATCCTGGACGACGTGGATGGAGTGGTTCGCGCCAACCCCGCCTCCTATGCCTACGGGCTGGTACGCGGGCATACGCTGGTCCACGAGGAGCTGGCGACGCTGGTGCGTCAGGTACGCGCCGACGGGGTGATCGCCGAGAGCCAGTACGAGCTGCAGCGGGCAACCTTGGGCGCCGGACAGCTGATCGTGCACGTACGTGTCGCGCCGTTGGGTGATGAGTACATCCTGCTGCTCGCCGATGACCGCACCGAGATCACCCGCACCGAGGCCATGCGCAATGACTTCGTGGCCAACGTGTCGCATGAGTTGAAAACCCCGGTGGGCGCGATGTCTTTGCTGGCCGAGGCGATCAATGACGGCGCCGATGACCCGGTAGCGGTACGCCGCTTCTCCACTCGGATGCAGAAGGAATCCCGGCGCCTGGCCGCACTGGTCCAGGACATCATCGAACTCTCCCGGCTGCAGTCCAGCGACTCCATCCTGTACGGGGCCGACGTGGTCATCGAATCGGTGATCAGCGAGGCGGTTGACCGCAACAAGCTGCTTGCCGAGGAAAAGGGAATCAGCATTACCGTGGGCGGTCATCTCGATGCCGCGATATACGGCGATGCGGATCTGCTGATGACTGCCCTGCGCAACCTTATCGACAACGCGATCCGCTACTCACCGCCAAACACCACCGTGGGTGTGGGGCTGCGCCAGCGTGACGGCTACGCGCAGATCTCGGTCACCGATCAGGGCCCGGGCATCTCCGCCGAAGAGCAGGAGCGCGTCTTCGAACGCTTTTACCGGGTGGATGGAGCACGCTCACGGCAGACCGGCGGTACCGGACTGGGGCTGAGCATCGTCAAGCATGTGCTGGCCAACCACGGCGGCGAGGTATCGCTGTGGTCGCAGCCCGGGCAGGGTTCCACGTTCACACTCAGACTTCCCATAGTGGATGAAGAAGGGGCCGAGCCATCGGAATTGGCCACCGATACGACGAAGGATAAAGCGAACGCCACGCGTGTGGCGGATCGTGAAGGAGGACGCCGATGACCCGCATATTGATCGTTGAGGACGAAGAGTCGCTCTCGGACCCGCTTTCTTACCTGTTGGAACGTGAAGGTTTTGAGGTGCGCATCGCCGACGACGGTATTGTGGCTGTCACCGAATTTGAGCGCCACGGCGCCGATCTGGTGCTGCTGGACTTGATGCTTCCCGGACAACCGGGCACCGAGGTGATTCGCCAGATCCGCGCCACCAGCCAGGTCCCTGTCATCATGCTCACCGCCAAGGACTCCGAGATCGATAAGGTGGTGGGTCTCGAGCTCGGCGCGGATGACTACGTCACCAAGCCGTACTCCTCGCGTGAATTGCTGGCCCGCATTCGTGCGGTGCTGCGCCGACAGGGTGAAGTCGAGGAGCTGATCACCAATGTGGTCACCGCCGGACCTGTGCGCATGGATGTCGAACGCCATGTGGTTTCGGTCAGCAATACCGAGGTCGCGATGCCGTTGAAGGAATTCGAGCTGCTCGAAATGCTATTACGCAACGCAGGTCGTGTGCTGACCCGTGGCCAGCTGATCGACAGGGTCTGGGGCAGCGACTATGTGGGGGACACCAAAACCCTCGACGTGCATGTCAAGCGTCTGCGTTCGAAGATCGAGGAAGACCCTGCGGTCCCAGAGCATCTGGTGACGGTACGCGGGCTCGGATACAAATTCGTCGCTTAGCCCGTCACTGAACTAGCCCAGATTTTTCATGGAGAC
>NZ_NRGV01000009.1:0-4494 GCF_002332385.1 Glutamicibacter sp. BW80
TGTCCGGTGGAGGACCGGCTATCGGAACACTGCAATTCAATTATGCGGTCAGACCCCTTGCGGGACGACGCCACTGATTGCGCAGCCAAACAGAGGGCTCTACCTGGTCCTGCTACGGGACAGCCTTTGACTTGATTCCGTCGGCAAGCTGAAGTCCAATTGCTATCTGGCTCCACTCGCCCTTAGCGTACGATTTTTTCCGTTTTCTGCGGCGACCCGGATTCAACTTGGCTGCCTGGAACAAAGTTACGGGCGCACCGCGAATCCTCGGAGGATGAGGTCATTGCTGAACTCGTCAACTAGGCCCGGAAGGACTGTTCGAGAAACTTCGCGTCCGGTGTCACGGTCATAGGCAATGATGCGGTAGTCGGAACCGTCGTTGTTGTCCACCAACTGGACAACCTCAGAGGGAGTGAAGACTGCTTGGGATGAGGATGCTTGACTGGTGTGCCCCTCCACATTGAACTTATGGGTCGTTTCGCCTGTTTTCAGATCTGTGGTAAATATTGCATTTCCTGCCCCGTACCATTCAATGGCACCCTTGCGGATGGAAGCCGAGCCCAGTTGCGGTAGACCTGTTCCATCATCACGCATGAGGGGTTCATCGTTCGAAACATTTGTGAGAGGCACTTCTGTGTACTTACCGGTGCGTGTGTCCCAGGCCGATAAAACAGGCTTGGGCTGATCACCTATCGATTGGGAGCTGGCATCGGAAAGGTAATATACACTTCCGTCTACACAGGGTGCATCGGGAACCACTGCGCCTTCAGTGGCTAAGTTACTTGAACCAAGAACGTGCTCGGACCCGTTCTTGGTCCCAGTCAATTGGGCGAACATCATGGGTTCTTTTTCAAGCTCCCCAGGAGGAGTGTATCGTCCTGTCGTGCGGCTGGCGCCATAGATCATGTCACCGCATTGGGAAGTGATGAAGTAGTTGCCCTCGGCTTCATGCAACGTCGATTTTCCGTCTGAGGAGATCACAACCTGACTCGCGTATCCATTTTCTATGAAGCCGTCGTTGTAGACTCCAATCGATGAACCGTTATCGGTTGAAAACATTCCATTCTGACTGTCCGTTTTGGGGCTCGGAGAAATTTCGAGTCCAGAATCATCGATCTTGTAGTCATTGTTCATGTCGCTGAAGAACAACGCCTTCTCGTTCCAAGCGAACAGCCCGTTGTCCATACCATCTGTCTCAACCAGCTGGTAGGAGCCATCTTGCTCAAAGAGCAGGACTTTTCCTTGGGACCCTTTCTCCGCGTCCAAGTCAGTGCTTGGCGGGCTGAGGTATACCGCATACTTGGTTTGCCCCAGATCCTGCAGATTGGATTCCGCAGGGGCACGCGTTTCTACACCCCCTGTGCAGCCAGACAAAGCCAGGGCAAGCAGGGTTCCCAATGTGATTGCCACGGGGCGGGTTCGAGTCATGTTGCGTTTCTTCCGATCAGCTGCAGTGGGTCGGCGGCAGATTTCTTGTCAGCCGACCCACTACATTATTGGTGGTGTTGGGTTAGAAGGTTTTGTATGTTGTCGTCCGGCTCGATTTCTTGATGTCGTACGGATAGACTCCGAGCCCTCCGTTTCCATCTAAGTCAATGCTTTTGTTTACTAATTTGAACGCCGCCCATACGAGCTGTGAACAGTTCATGTCTCTGCCAGTGGCAGATTTATTGACAGCAAAATTCATGTTGTAGTTCTTGCCTGTCAATCCCTTTGCGCGGTTGGCAGCGTTGGTCTTCACTGACGCAATGTGGTTTACCTGCTGTTTGACCGCGCCTTTGCTCACTTTGTAATTGAGGGAGCTTGTTGACCTGCTCTTCTTGTTTCTTCCGGGGGCTTCGACGAGGACTGTCTTCGAAATAAAAATACCGGTGTGGCCATGATTGATAATGCCATAACCGGCAGGCATCACGAATACGTCGCCGCCTTGTTTTGCGGACCCCAAGTTGTAGATCCTACCCCCGCCGGCATTTGCTGGCGCAGCGCCCTGGGTTAGCGATGAGCTCTTACTCGCAACAGGGGCGGCAGCCGCAACCGATTGACGATTTTCAGCAAGTGCCTTATTGGTAGCTTGGCTCAGGGTCAAGCCATTTTCCTTGGCATATGTCGTGAGAGATGACTTGAGCTCGGAGATGGGCAAGCCGGGGCTCATAGCGGCGAGCTCCTGGATGGCTTTGGATTCAGTTGCGGCGGAAACTGGGATCGCGGAAGTTACGAGCAGCAATCCTGACAACGCCAGGCCGGCAATGGCTAAACGCTTTTTCATGAATGCACCTTTCGTGCAAGGAGACGATGGGTTGGCACTGGTTGTGCGCCCAATGCACAGAATAATTCATGTTTTCGATTAACTTCTCCCGACGTTCTGAAAATGCGGAAAAATTTGCTTTACCTAGGGAACTTAATCATTGCCATATGGATTTAAGAGTGAAATGTTATCCGGTATTTGTTACGATTCGAGGTTTGAAGATTGATCGGCGGGTTTCTTGGATACAACGCTATGCGAGTCTCGAAGTGTTGGACTCGGAGCCGTTCGCTTTGTTGTACGAGACGCCGGGGGGGTGCCCCTATGTTAAAAGTCAAGCAATTTTCTGCTCCGGAGCGTCATAAAGGGAACCATCGCGGATCATCGCAAACAGTACTGTCAGTCGACGGAGAGCATTCCGAATCTTGCAAGTCCTTCTGCGGTTGTGGTGTCGATGCCCTACTCGAGGACACGTAATCCCACATCACGCTCGCTTAGGGCCGCACCGAGGATCACCAGGTGGAGCACCGAGCGTCCGAGCCTGTCCATTCGGGTGATGACCAGCTGGTCTTGGCACCGCTGGCATGGTCGAATGGTTGTGCGTCGGTGTAACCCTCCACCGTATGTCTTCACTGCCGGAACGTTCGCTTCCTCCAGAACGGGTCTCTCTTTATAGCTGTTTGAGCCCGTCCCGTAAGACGTTCCTCTTGCGGACCTCCTTACGGTACGGTCCAAAATGTCAATCCGGACAGACCCCTAACGGGACTGGCTCTGATTTTGTAGTCAAAAGAAGTGATTTACCTGATTACCCGAACGGTTCCGCAATCGACGATAAAACCACCGATATCAAGGCCTTGGCAGGCCGCCGGCCACGCTTCCTAACCTGCCTGAATTAGGTCTATAGCTTCCTGAGCGCTGTGGTCTGGCGAGAAGTCAATCTGTACCCGGCCATTATCTATTGCTTGCATTACCGTGACGACAGCTTGTACTTCTCCGCCGATCTTCAGGAGCAGACGTTCCGAACTTCCAGTTTGGGCGGCCTTTTCCGTGAGGGCACGGAAGACCTTTGTGCCATCTTTGGTGAACGTCACGTCCACGGTATTCGGACTCTGATCACCGGCGGCTGAAACGTTTTTGACTCCGACTCGTTCGAAATCAGAGGGGAGTACAACATTCTCGCCCTTGACCAAAACACACTTCGGGTCCGACCCCGCAACACACGTTTCTGATACTGCTGCTTCGACCGCCGCGCCGGTGTCCGAAGGTGTTTGGTTCCCATCAGCATTGGGAGAACACGCACTTAGCGCCAACATGGTTAATACAGCCAGAGCGAGCCGCGGTGTTAGAGGATTCATGACGAGCCTTTCTCGGAAACGTTAGATGAATGTCGAAACAACATCTTTATCCAACATTAGGAGAAAAGTCAGGCGTTCACCAGTGTCCAGTAGTCACGAACTCATATGGCGTCATTTGAATGCTAGCCAGTGGGTCCGTTTAGGGTTCGGCTCACGGGACAGCACTAACTGCCAAGTAGCGGGTGCAAACACGTTATTGCTGGTCACGCAAATGTGTCCAGCGCCTGCCGGTAACTGTCGCTGTTATTGCGCGTTGCGAAGTTCATAAGCAAGGTGTTCTCACCAAGTTTTTGCGTGAACTCACCCGTACAAGGAATAGTAATGATCTTGCGAAGGCCGGCGCGCCAAGCCGGGATTAGGTTTGGGAGATCGCGCCGTTCTGGACTTTCTTCGGCTCTCACCGGCGAGGTAGCAAGATAAGCGTTCCATCCCCGTTGAGACCATGTGCGGTAAGAGTCGTTGTCGAAGGCGCTGTCTCCGAATTCTTCGCGCCAGCCTGGTCTTTCGATACCTGTATGGATAGCAGCCTGCCATATGCGTGGCCAGGCAGATTCCCATTCGGCTTGAGTAGAGGTGCTGATCATGGCATCTCGTAGGGGTGTTGGGGTATCTGACAGTAGCGGTGGGAGATTGTCGCCATGAGGTGTCAGCTCGTAAGCTTCCCGTAACCAGAGCAACTCTAGGAGCAAGCTAGGTCGATCTTCGACAGTGATTATCATGTCGCGTGGCCACGGATTCTTATGTGTCGGTTTGCTCGAGCGCATGCGTCCCCCTGTTCTAGGTCTGTCTTATCCTCGTCGAGAATGGTTCCCAAAGCAACGGTTGGATCAAATGCAGATCGCCCCGATTCGAACCCGCGCTTGATGTCCCGTAGAGCGTTCCCCTCGCGGGCCGGTA
>NZ_NRGV01000010.1:0-9631 GCF_002332385.1 Glutamicibacter sp. BW80
ACCCTGAATCCTGAAGAGCCTCTAATACTAATTTGTCGCTGCGATTGGCTTGAATACCGAAACTGATCAGACTTCCCGTAATGGGCCTTCTGCTGAGAGGTGTGAAGTAGCCGAACACTATTGAGTTTTTTGTTCATTGATCCTGCGGTAAAGGGTAGCGCGGGACATCCCCATGTCCTTGGCGACTTGGGTTGCCGGTTCACCTGCCTGGATGAGTTTTGCTGCGGTCCGGATTTGGGAGTCGGTGAAAGTGGGCCGGCGGCCTCCGAGGTCGCCGCCGGTGGTGCGGCGCTTGGTGACGGAGTCGTTGATCCGTTCGCGCTTAATCTCTAACTCCATTTGCGCGAGGGCTGCCATGACGGTGAAGACCATTGCGCCCATAGGTGTTTTGGTGTCCACGTCGCCACCGCCCAGGTTGAGCACCCGCAGCCCAATATTGCGATCACGCAGCTCTTCGGCCAGTTCGAGCATTTTCTGGGTGGAGCGCCCGAGTCGGTCCAGGGTGGTGATCATGAGGGTGTCATCCGGGTGTAGCGCGTCGAGTGCTTTATCCAGGCTGGGACGTTTGGCCAGAGCCCCGGAGAGCCCGTGGTCAATATAAAGGTCATCGCGGCGGACACCGGCCGCCAACAAATCTTGAATTTGCCGGTCGGTGTCTTGTGCTTTGGTTGATACGCGGGCGTATCCGATCAGCTTGGTCATGGAATCCTTGAAAAGTGTCTCGAAACTAATGTTGTCAACATGATTCTACGACATTGGTTGCGACACATAGTTGCGAGAATTTAGGACTATTGAGTTTCCGCGGATTTTTCGTTGGGGCAGGGGTGCGCGGTGAGACGTCTTGCAACCTATAGGTTGTGAGACGTCTGAGAAATCAATGTGGCGGATCTGGATTCTGCATTGGCAGATAGAATCTGTTTATGTCCATCTCTGAATTAACCCCGAGTGCTCAGAAATATTTGAAGGTCGTGTGGAGTTTGTCTGAATGGACTTCTTCCCCTGTAACTCCTTCGTTAATTGCTGATCGTGTGGGGTTGAGGTTGTCCTCGGTGTCGGAGGGTATCCGCAAGCTTTCCACGCAGGGATTCTTGGAGCATGCACCATATGGCTCGGTGGAGCTAACAGAGTCAGGCCGTCGCTATGCTGTGCAGATGGTCCGCAGGCATCGGCTGTTGGAGACTTTTCTTGTCGAGGTGTTGGGGTATTCCTGGGATCAGGTGCATGATGAGGCTGAGAATCTGGAACATGCGGTGTCTGACTTTATGGTGAAGCGGATCGACGAATTACTGGAGTTTCCCTCGCGTGATCCCCATGGCGATCCGATCCCTTCGGCGTCAGGCGCGGTGGATTCGCCAGCCGCTGTCCCACTTAGTGATGTTGGAGCGGGGCAGGATGTAAGTATCGAGCGGATTTCTGACGAGGACCCTCAAATGCTGAAGTTCTTTGAAAATCATGGGTTCTGCATTGGGAAAAAGCTGTCGATCAGTCAAGGTGCCCCATTTTCGGGGGTATTGGAAGCTCGGATCTCAGGGGCCAAAGAATCTGTGCTTCTTGGCGCTGCAGCGGTCAAGGCACTGTATGTATCCATTGATTCACAGGATGCAATAGGTTCATAGGCGACGGGAGAGAACCCAGAGGCAGGCAACTGATCCGAGGGGGCGCCGGCCTCTGGCTTCTCTTTACTCTTTAATTGGGGCTGTGCTGTAGCCGGGATTCGTTGCGGGTCCTATGATACCTAGCTAGTTTGGCGCTGATTAGTCCATGTTGTGGGCTGAAGAGATATGCCAGGAAGAAAGCGGCGCCTTGGCTGAGGACGACCATGCCCCCGGAGGCTGTGTCGAAGTAGTAGCTCGCATACAATCCTATAACGGCGCATAGTGCCGCGATGAGTGGGGCGATCATCAGCATTCTGCTGAAGCGGTTGGTTAGTAGGTATGCGGTTGCTCCTGGGATGATGAGCATGGCGACCACAAGGATGACTCCGACTGCTTGTAGCGCTACGACCGCTGTCGTTGCTAGAAGTGCTAAGAGCAGTGCCCCGAGTAAACGTGGGTTCAATCCAATGGCGTGGGCATGGGTTGGATCAAAGGCGTAGAGAGTGAAATCCCGGCGTTTGGTGAGGAGTATCGCCAGGGTTAGGGCACCGAGGATGATGATTTGTGCCAGATCTGTCCATGAGACGCCTAGTAGATTTCCGAAGATGATGTGGTTCAGGTCAGTGTGCGCTGGGGTTACAGAGATGAGGACTAGTCCCAGGGAAAAGAGTGTGGTGAAAACGATTCCGATGGCGGCGTCTTCTTTTACTCTGCTGGTGTCTCGCACAATGCCGATGAGCAGCACTGCGAGGAATCCGAAGATTACCGCTCCTAGGGCAAAGGGTGCGCCGACAATATAAGCAAGGACAACACCGGGGAGCACTGCGTGCGATACCGCGTCTCCCATGAGGGACCAGCCGATGAGGACAAGCCAGCATGAGAGGACCGCGCAAACTACTGATGCGGTCAGCGTAGTGATCAAAGCTCGAAGCATGAATTCATAGCTGAGCGGTTCGATGAGAAGGTCGATTAGTTGCACAGTTATCCTTTTGCCAGCACGTCAAGTCCGAAGGCCATAGCCAGATTCTCAGGTTGAAGGACGTTTTCTGGAGAAGAGTGCATCAGCACTCGGCGCATAAGAAGGATGGCCTCGTCTGCTAGTTCGGGTAATGCTTGTAGGTCGTGAGTCGACACCACAACGGTGGCACCTTTATAGGCAAGTTCGCGGATTAGACGGGTGATTGTTGCTTCGGATCGTTTGTCCACTCCTGCGAATGGCTCGTCGAGGAGCAGGATCTTCGCTTCTTGGGCGATGCCGCGAGCAACGAACGCGCGTTTTTTCTGCCCTCCGGAAAGCTGGCCGATTTGCCGGTCAGCGTATTGGGTGAGCTCCACTTTTTCTAGTGCTTCGTTGACGGCTTGATGGTCGGCAGTCCTAGCACGGCGCGTGAGTCCCATCTTTCCGTAACGTCCAGTCATGACGACTTCGCGCACGGAGAGTGGGAATGCCCAATCGATGTCTTCATGCTGCGGGACGTAACTGATTCCTGCACGTTTGCGTTCTGCAGCAGGATTATGGGAATTAACCAAAACTGTTCCTGTGACGGGGTGAACCAGGCCCATGATGGTCTTGAACAAGGTAGATTTTCCCGAACCGTTCATGCCGATCAGAGCACAGACCCGGTGTGGATTGATATCCAGCGTTACTTGCTCTAGTGCTCGTATCGTACCGTATTGGACAGTGACATCTTTAAGCGAAATAGCTGGGGGCATTAATTCTCACCAGTCAATGCGTCGATAATCGTTTGCGTGTCGTGACGGATCAGCTCTAAATAGGTAGGCACAGGACCGTCTTTTCCGGAGAGGGAATCCACATAGAGGGTGCCACCGAATTTGGCATCGGTGGCTTCGACGACCTGCTGCATGGGCGCGTCAGACACTGTGGACTCGCAGAAAACTGCGGGTACTTGGTTCGTGGTGACGAATTCGATGGCAGAGGTTATCTGCTGGGGTGTTGCTTGCTGCTCCGCGTTGACGGCCCAGATGTATTTTTCGGTTAGATCGGTGTCTTTGGCAAGGTAGGAAAAAGCTCCTTCACAAGTGACGAGTGCTCGTTGGCTCTGGGGCAGATGGGAAAGTTCAGTGACTAGCCCGTCATGCACTTCCTGTAATTCCTCTTTGTATGCTGCTGCATTACGCGCGTATTCATTGGTATTTTCAGGGTCAAGAGTGCTGAATGCCGAGGCCATGTTATCGACGTAGACCTGTACGTTTAGCGGGCTCATCCAGGCATGGGGATTAGGTTTTCCGGCATGCTCGTCTTCGGTGATATCGATTGGTTCGACACCGTCACTGACAACAGCGTGGGGCACGTCTAAGCCCTCGACGAATTGGCCGAACCATGCTTCGAGATTCATTCCGTTATCCAGGATCAGGTCAGCTTTCGCAGCTTTGCTGATATCGCCCGGGGTGGGTTCATAGCCGTGTATTTCCGCTCCGAATTTCGTAATGGATTCGATCTGCAGGTGGTCGCCGGCGACGTTTTCAGCGATATCGGCTAGTACGGTGAATGTGGTTAGGACCACTGGTTTCTTTTCTTGAGTCGTGGCGTAATTTTGCGGGGAAGTGGTGCAGCCAGTGAGGAGGAGAGCTAGGGCTCCTGCGCTAATAGCAAGGGAAAAGCGTGGGCGGAATGAACGTGGAGATCTGGGCATAGGATTGCCTTTCGATCGTAGGTTTACGGCTGAAGAATCTAGAGCGAGCTCATGAGTGATGGCGGGGTCTCAGGGGGTGGCCCTGCGCGATGTGCAGCTGAGGCGAATCGTTCTAATTTGGTCGGGTTTTCGCCGCGGCAGTAAATGCCGACTAGTCGCAGGAAGTAACGCACTACAGTTGCAGGGTCGGTGGAGGAACCCAGTAGTGACTGCGCTTCGTGGTGCTTGGACTCTTGCGCGGCGCGGAACAATGCGACGGCTTCGATCCAGAGTCCGTCGTTGGTTCGTTGTGAAGCATTATGTTGCATGGGTAGAACTCTAATGTTCGGTACACCGAAGTTCAAAATATTACTTGTTAGGTCGAGGGCCTTTCTGAAGCATGGATAATGCATGATTATGCAGAATGTCGGTTGTAGCCTGTGCTTGGATGTTGGTATCGCCGAGGCATTTCATGGTCGAAGTTTGAATGGTTGAGCCCATAGCCAGATGGGATCGGGGCGATCTAGGGGTGCGGTGGGGCAATACCCGTGGAGTGGCTAATCTTTCGACACATAGTTTATGAAACTGAGTTTTGCGACGAAATATCCTCGAAAATCTGTTGAGTTCTCAATCGTCGAGGATTTCCACTCAACCTGGCGCATGACTGTGTCACAAACGACCGTTTCCGGTCCTTCTGCAAACAGATGGGGCCATTACCACTTCAGTTTTACGGGATGTCGAAATACAGCGCTCAGTCTGGAATACTAGGGGTGTGCAAAAATCCGCCCGCTCGACACGTGTTCTCAGAGGCACGACCGCCGCATTCTTTGCGACGTTCGTTTCTCTGTGCTCCCACGTACTCGCAGGCGGAGAAGTACCAGGACTCCTGAACGTCGCGCTACCTCTCGCGCTGTCGCTTCTCGTGTGCATGTTGCTCAGCGGTCGACAATTCACCCTGTGGCGCTTGGCCGGGATGGTTGGATTCAGCCAGCTGCTCTTCCATCTGTTGTTCTCGATGGGAGCCGGGCATTCAGCTGCGTCCATCATTGGCGGGCAGGACATGCACGCGCATCATGGGATGACTATGCCCATAGATATCACTACCTCGGCCGACGCTGCCACCATGAGCCATGGTGATACCACGATGCTTCTAGCCCACCTCATGGCGGGCCTCGCTACCGTGCTGGTTCTGCATCGCAGCGAACAAATGCTCATCGCTGCCGCTAACATCGTTGACCTGTTGACCTGGAAACTGCTGTGGCGACTAGTTACTTTCGCCTACCAGCTAATCCACCCACTGCCGACTCCCACTGCCCCGCGTGAAATCCCGACCTACACGATATGCGTGTATTCAACGTCGGTTATTCGTCGGGGTCCACCCGCACTCACCACGGTGTAAGACCACTCCCATTTACAGATCAACGTGTCTGTGGGTTTTTTACGTCTGCCTTACTGACGACTGACAGGCGGATTTGTTGCGTCTCGTGTTGCTGTCCACAGGAAGTTGCTCGTATGCAAGACCGCTTTGAACCCGGGCCTGGCATGCTGCTTCACGCACAACTATTCATCGTGATGATTTCTTAGCTCAGCAGCTGCCTGCATAGTTTCGCGCCCCGTCGCTCAGTAATCCGCACAGTGCGCTTACACCATAGACTTCCATGCCCTTCTTCTGAGGGCAATCCCTCACCATGCCATCCCCAACAACCGGTTGCCCTGCATATTGCTCGGCATCCAGAGTTTTTGGGCTCAACAGCATATCTCCTTCGAAGCGCGCTGTCTGCGCTTCCATATTTTTAGGATGAACCTTGAACACCTCTTTTGCTCTGCGTACCGCTGCTCTCTGTGCCGCTGCCCTGCTCACCCTGAGCGGCTGCGCTACAAGCCCCGCCGAGAACAGTCCCGCATCACCGTCTAATGCTTCGGTCACGATGAAAGATCCGTGGGTGAAGGCCGCTGACGAAGGCATGTCCGCAGGATTCGGCACCATTGAAAATACCGGGGACCACGACATCACCGTTACCTCCGTGACCAGCCCTGCCTCCACCGATCTGGAACTGCACGAGACCGTAGCCAATGAATCCGGGGCCATGGTCATGCGTGAAAAAACCGGTGGCTTCACCATCCCCGCCCATAGCGAACTGCATCTGGAACCCGGGGGAGACCACATCATGCTCATGGACCTCACCGAACCACTGCAACCAGGCAATGATGTGAACCTGACCCTGACCTTCTCCGATGACACCACCTTCGATGTCACCGCCCCCGTCAAGGAGTTCGCCGGAGCCAACGAAAAATACGAAGGCACCGAGCACGGGGACATGGACCACAGCACCATGGATATGGACCATTCCGCATCGGAAAGCGCCCACGATCACTAATGCCCCACGAAAAGACACCCTTTCAAAGTGGCCCGAGTCGGCGCGGTGTGCTGTTCGGTGGAGCCGCCGCTGGGCTGGGAGCGATCGCAGCCCTCGGCATTGAGTCCTTGACTAGCACCACCGCGCCCGCTGAGGCAGCGGATCAGTTGCACGGGAACACCGTGATTCCGTTCTATGGCCCCCACCAAGCAGGCATCGCTACGGAACCGCAAGCCCACGCCACCTACATCTCTCTCGCCCTGAATGAAAAGGTGGACAGTGCAGCAGTGCAGCGCCTCCTGCGACTGCTCACAGATGACGCAGCAAGGCTCACCCAGGGGCAAGCTGCATTGGCAGATACCGAACCGGAACTAGGAGCAGTTCCTGCCCGGTTGACCGTGACCTTCGGCTTTGGCCCGAAGCTGGTGGAGCTGGCAGGATCCTCTGCCGCAGGTATTCAGCCACTGCCTAAGTTCAGTATCGATCGGTTGCAAGAACGGTGGAACGACGGGGACCTGTTGCTGCATATCGCCTCGGATGATCAGCTGACCGTGGCTCATGCCCAGCGGATGCTGCTCAAAGATGCCCGACGGTTCGCATCGGTGAAATGGGTGCAGCCAGGGTTCCGCCGTTCTAGAGGATCAGAAGCTACTGGCACGACGATGCGTAACCTCTTCGGCCAGGTTGATGGAACCGTCAACCCCTCGCCGCAGACCGCAGACTTCAACGCGCTGGTATGGAACCCTGATGGAAGCACCACCATGGTCATTCGCCGCATCCAGATGGACGTCGACACCTGGGACGAAGTGGATCGTTCCGGTCGAGAATTCAGTGTTGGACGAACCTTGGCGAATGGTGCCCCCACCACCGGCAGTCAGGAACACGACGAACCCGATTTCGAAGCAACCAACGCTCTCGGATTCACGGTCATCCCGGCCCACGCGCACATTCGACGCGCCCGCTCAGAGAACCCCAGCGAGCGGATCTTCCGCCGGGGATACAACTATGACGAGCAGCCCACTGGAACCGATATTTCCGATTCGGGACTGATTTTCGTGTCCTACCAACAAAGCGTGGCCAAGCAATTCGTCCCGTTGCAACAACGTCTGGCGGAGCTTGACGCGCTGAACCAGTGGACCACGCCGATCGGCTCTGCCGTGTTCCTCATCCCGCCAGGCTGTGCCGAAGGAGGATTCGTCGGTGAAACCCTCTTCAAGGCATGACCAGCCCTATTATTTCTCTTCTTTCAAGGATTACTCATGACTCTCTTGGACACCGCACCCCCCCCGGAATCCCAACCGCCTTCCATGCCTTCCCGTCCGACTCGCAAAGGCTGGTTTGGGCAACTGCTACTTCGGCTGCATTTCTACGCAGGAATTTTCATCGGTCCGTTCATCCTCATCGCCGCCGTGAGCGGAGCCTTATACGCGATCACGCCGCAGATCGAACAAGCGGTCTACGCCAAAGAACTGCACGCACCGGTTGCTGATTCCTATCTGCCGCTAGCTGATCAAGTCGAAGCGGCCAACACCTATATGGGTAGCAGCGAAACCTTGGTCGCGGTGCGTCCGGCACCGAATCAAGGGGACACCACGCGGGTGATGTATGCCGACCCAGCACTGGGCGAGAGCGAAACCAGGGCCATCTTCGTGGACCCTGCCACCGCTGAAATCCGCGGCGATCTCACCGCCTACGGAACCAGTGGTGCCCTGCCATTACGCACCTGGATCGACCAGTTGCACCGCAATCTGCAACTCGGTGAGCCAGGACGCATGTACAGCGAGCTGGCAGCTTCCTGGCTAGGTATCATTGCCCTTGCTGGCTTAGGTCTATGGATCTTGCGGATCAGGCGCACCAAACGCAAAAAGGACCTCCTACGTCCCAATACCAAAGCCACCGGCTACCGCCGACTGGCCAGTTGGCATGGCTCTCTGGGGATCTGGGTCTTGCTTGGCGCGTTCTTCCTTTCCGCCACCGGGATCACTTGGTCCACCTACGGCGGCGCAAACGTGGGTGAATTGCGTACTGCGCTGAACTGGGGCACCCCCTCCGTTAGCACCGACCTCACTGCCACTGGCGACGGTTCCGCTGATGAGCATGCCCACCACCATGGAGCGTCTACAGCACCCACCGGGGAGTCGGTGAACCCGGCAGCTTTCGACACGATGCTCTCCATCGCCCGCGAAGTCAATATCAACACCGGACTGGTCGAAATCAAGCCGCCCGCTGCGGAAAGCAAAGCATGGGTGGTCCAAGAAATTCAACGCTCATACCCGACCGAAGTTGACGCGGTCTCCATTAATGGTCAAACCCTGGAAGTCGTCGACCGGGTAGATTTCAAAGACTTCAACCTTGCGGCGAAGCTAACGCGGTGGGGAATCGATATCCACATGGGGTCTATGTTCGGATTGCCGAACCAGATCTTGTTGTTCCTCGTCGCTACCACCATCGCCACCATGGTGGTGCTGGGATACGTGATGTGGTGGAAACGTCGACCCATGAAAAATCCCTCGCAACGCATGGGCAAGACACCGGCTCGCGGCGGATTGTTGCGTGCCCCGTGGTGGGGGCTGCTGTTGCTACTGCTTGCAGCCGGAATGGTAGGGGTCTTCTTGCCCCTGATGGGAATCAGCCTCGCGGCTTTCCTCGTCATTGACATGATCGTAGGCCGGCTCCAACGCAGTAAAGTTCAACATCGAACCACTGAATAAATTCAAAAGTTCAAACAAGTTTTAGTTGTGCCCTTCGCGCTGTAGGCGAAGGGCACAACTGTTTCAAAAACCACCGTTTTAGGAACTGTCGAATGGTCTTAGTGCTCCTCCCATAGAGTCAGATGTATTTAGGTAAGAGACGGTGGTCAGTTTTGGTTTCTGGTCTGTTATGATGATGTCATCATGATCAGCCCGCTCGCCTTATGGCTCGGGCTGATTTTCTTTAACAGTGTCATGTATCAGGAGATCGGTGACAAAACTGCATCAAGACATCAGTAACACTTGCTGCATCAAGACATCGGTAACACTCACTGGTCTTCCCGAGGATTTTGGAA
>NZ_NRGV01000011.1:0-141650 GCF_002332385.1 Glutamicibacter sp. BW80
AAGATCATTTCAGTCCAGGTAGGTGGAGCCTGGCACCCAGCGCTGGTGTTTCGGCGCTCTTTGGCGTGGGAAGAATCAGTAACGGCCACCGGGAATCCTGGGTATCGGATTTCGGTGACCGTCAAAGACCTCATGAAAAATCTGGGCTAGCTCCTGGACCGATGGGTGGTGAATCGGACCTCGACGGGCAACATACTGCTCCTTGAGTTCCTCTCCCTCTTCCGGCTCGGATTGGCCTCCGATGATGTCGTTGTTATTCACGGCGCGACGTCCTTAGTTCACTAGGAGTTTCGAAGGGCCTGGATCAAATCGGCCTTTCGCTTGTCGGAGTAGCCCGCCAGACCGATCTCTTTCGACCGGAGCTTGAGCTCTTCGACCGTCCAGTCCTCGTAATTGCCAGACTCGCCTCCGCGTTTCCCGACGCTCGATCGGCCGTCCCGGGCGGCTGCATTGGCAATGCGCGCAGACTTTTGCTTGGAGTTTCCTTCCTCCCGCAATTTCTCGTAGAGTTCTTCGTCCTTAACTGGGTTTGACCCGTTGTCCATAGCCATAGATGAGTCACCTCTCAATTGACGTGTAGACGTCGCGAGAACACGTCGTCTATCTTCAACGGTAGGCTCTTCGTGCTGCAGATTCTAGGGGTTTTCGAGTTTTCGAACGGCACCCGAAAACGGCGAGGGAGCCGACGCAACAGTTGCCCCGGCTCCCCCTAAATCAGTGATGCTATGGTTTGCGATTTTCGGCGCTAATGAACCACGCCTGCTGTTCAAGGCCTGCAATGTACTCGTGCAGAATGTCAGCGCTGGTCGGGTCTTCCTCATCGACTGCGTCATGTACATCTCGGATGACTCCGACGGTGCTCTGCAGGGCTTTGACCACCATATCCACGGCCTTGGTTGTCAGAATCTCGCCATTGTTTGGTTGCTCTAGTTCGCTGTATTTACCTACGGTGCCGGCCAGGCCATCCGGAGTGATGTGCATAGCGCGCATACGCTCTGCGATCTCGTCCGAGCCGCGACGCGCGATATCCACGATCTCATCGAGGTTCTGGTGCAGGTCACGGAAGTTTGGGCCGACAACATTCCAATGGATCTGCTTGCCAACAAGCTGCAAGTCCAGCAGTTGCACCAACACGGACTGCAAGGCATCTCCGAGGGCAGCAGTGGCAACGAAACCACCTTCAGCGTTCTCCTTTGAGGTTTTGCTTGCCGGGGTGTTCTTGGTTTTTGCCATAGATCCTTCTCCTTTTACAGTGAAGTTACCGTGCATCTGACTCAGCCAGCGGGGCCGAGCCCTCGTTACGGACGCTACCCGCAACGAGCCAATGAAGCCAGCTCAGACCAAATACTCACACGTCCTTCTGACTAATTTCACAGTTGTCAGCGGCAGTTACTAGGAACTGCCTGCATGGCGGTGGGTAAACGTATGGGCGGGAATCTCAATTGAGATTCCCGCCCATACGAACAATCACGACTTCTTCGCTGCCACCTCGGCCAATGCTTCACGGGTAAAGACCTGATACCCGTAGTCACGGTGATATCCGTGGATTTCTCGGGTATCGAGCACATCCATGTAATCGAGAATCTCGGTCGACACGACTTGCCCCGGAACTAATACCGGGAACCCTGGTGGGTAGGGAGTGACAAACGCCGCTGAGACTACCTGTTCACCACTTTGAATTTTTTGACGAATCTCGGGTGAGAAAATGAAGTGCGTGGCCGGATCCTTATAGGTCAGATAGTAGGCCGAACGCATATCGCCACTGCCGCCACCACCGCTGAACTCGTCGGCGAAATAGCTGAAATCAGGCATCGGGATCTGCGTCGGAGGAACCTTCTTCCCGTCCGCTAGCGCCCGGCCATCCAATCGGCGTTTATGCTCCAGCTCTTCGGCGATCTTGACCAGCACCTCGATCAGGTGGGCCACCGCCGAACGGTTAGTGCCGATGTTGGTCATCAACAGGACCGAGGTGCGACTGGTCTTATTCACCTGGATCGCGTGGCCGTCCATCAGATAGGTGTGCTTGAACGTGTCTCCATCCACTCCTGTGCGGCTGATGTCCAAGGTCAGCCGTGATGGGTCCACGACGAATTCATCTTCGGACCAAGACCTGTCCCAAACTTCCAGCCCGTCGCGAACCGGGTTGCCGGTGTCGCTGCAACGGTATTTCTGCGGGATCAGGTCCCTCGTATCGAGTACCTGGAAGTACTTGCTGAGCAGCTTATTACGTGACATCGCCCGGACGATCGATTGCGCCAAGTCAACCTGGCGCTGCACCAACGCATAGCCCTCAAGCTCGGCCTGGCGACGCCCGATATCAAGCGAGGCGAGGATCTGATAGTTCGGCGAGGTCGAAGTGTGCGTCATATAGGCCTCGCGGAACGTATTGCGGTTACGTTCTGCGAAGTCTTGATCGTGAATGTGAATCATTGACCCCTGGCGCAGCGAGGTCAGCGTCTTATGCGTGGACTGCGTCGAATACACGCGCAAGCGGGTCTTTGCTGGATCGGCAAGCAGTCGCGTCTTCAACCAGACCTCGTCGTTTGCCGGGTCATCCGGGGTTCCCGGTTCGGGCAGTTCGGCTCGCTGCGCGGCGAAACGCTCACGATATTCAGACGTCTCAAACGCGGTCTGCATGCGTTGGGCCGCGGACATACCGGTGCGCTGACGGTAGACGGGATGGAACCCGGCGAAAGCGAACCATGCTTCATCCCAGAGGAAGACCAGATCGGGCTTGATGGCCAAGCACTCTTCCATCACCCGGCGCGGATCGTAAATAATCCCGTCGAAGGTGCAGTTGGTCAGCGTGAGCATTTTGACCTTGTGCAGCAGGCCCTGGCGGCGCAACTCCAGTAGCCGTCCCTTGATTTCTTCCAGCGACACAGCACCATACATGGAGTGCTCGTTCAGCGGGTAGGCCTCCAGATAGCTGACGCTTGCGCCGGCAAGCACCAGGGAATAATGGTGCGATTTATGGCAGTTGCGGTCAACCAGCACGATGTCACCGGGTGCAAGGATCGACTGGTGCACGATCTTGTTCGCGGTGGAGGTGCCGTTGGTGACGAAGTAGGTGCGGTGGCTGTTGAAGGCGCGGGCCGCCAGCTCATGGGCTTCCTTGATGGAGCTCTGCGGATCCAACAGGGAATCCAGTCCTCCGGAGGTGGCAGACGTTTCCGCCAACAGCAGGTTCTTCCCGTAGAAGTCCACCAAGTCTCGTGCCCATGGGGAGTTCTGCACCGAACCGCCGCGAGAAATTGGCATCGCGTGGAATACTCCGCCGGGGCGTTTGGCGTACTTCTGCAGCGCGTGGAAGAACGGAGTGTTGTAGCGTTCGAGCACCTCGGCAATGATCGACAGATGCAGATCCATTCCATCGTTACGTGAGAAGATGCGCTTGAAGCGACCGGTAATCTCATGCGCGATGGACTCAAGGGCAACACCGGCGATCAGGTAGACCGGGATCTCTGGGCGGAGCAGATCGATGATCTCTTCCAGATCCAAGATCCGGTCGATTTGCCTTGCCGTGGAAAAGTGTCCGGCCGTATGCCGTGATACGTACTTTCCCAGGGTGGAGCTCAGGCGGCGACGCGTGTCCAATTCGAAGCGGGCTGTGAGTACAACCGCTTGAATGGTCGGGTTGATGACAATCGCGGCCAGCGCGTCCTCGACGCTGGGCACGACCACGAAGCTGTAGTTGAATGAGTCGGTTCGCTGACGCTGTTCGAGCATCTCGATTTTGAATCGCTCGATCTCGTCGGAGGGGCCGTTGTCCACCAAGAGAATTTCAACCCTGGGGACGAATTTCCGATGGATTGATCGAGGCTCACCACCGCCGAGCTCGTTGCTTTGGGCAGCAGCTTCGGCTTCCTCCGCATCGCTGTCGTTGCTTTCGCCATCGATGTATTGGGTCTGCGTCCGGAAGGACTGGTTCGCCAGATATACCTTGCTCAGCGCGTCGCGGAAGTGGCCATCGTGCATCAACGTTTCAACTTCGTTGAAGTAGTCTAAGCCCGGCGTGGCCCAGTAGGGTTCGATGGCAGAAAGAAGGCTCAGTAGTTGCGTAGCCTCGTGCTCATGCAGCTCGCCGGAGACCTTGTCGTCGATACCGCGAATGATCTCGCCAAGTACATATCCCAGGTGCTCCCATGCATCCTTGCGCTTTCGCCAAGCGCTTTCTGGTGTTGCTGTTACTTGATTCTTCATTGTGGTCAACCTTGCGCTCACGGTTGCCGGTCCTTCGCTCGTTCTTCGTTGCCTCGTTAACCGGTTTGTTAACAAGGCCATGCCACGTCTTTGTGCCTTGATCTCCAGAGCCTACGTCAACTTCATCTTAGTTTTGGTATTCATGAAGCCAATTCACGAAATTCTCGTAACTATCGCTCTCCCTTTCTGTCGCAGAATGAAATATACGAAATTAGGGAATTGATTTGCGACAACGAGATGAACATTTTTGAAATTTATAAATCTAGAATCCACTCGGCCACCTTGTCCGAAATTCCAGACAGATGCGTTGTCGAGTGCGAGAATCTGAGGAATTTCTGGCGAAGAATGGATGACAGAGACAACTTCAAGAACGAACGGAAGAGCATCCATGAATTCCAACCAATCTTCGGTAACACTTCACCTATCGAACGCCACCGCACAGGATGTATTGCGCGTGGCCCGTCAGGATATCCACGTTGATATTTCCGCTGAAGTCAGCGAGAAATTAGCAGAGGTTCGCGCACATATCGATGCCTTGGCTGCATCCGAAACTCCGGTATACGGAATCTCCACTGGGTTTGGCGCACTGGCCACCCGGCACATCGCTCCGGAAGACCGTGCCAAGCTGCAACGCTCGCTGATTCGTTCGCACGCTGCTGGCATGGGTGCACCGGTGGAACGCGAAGTGGTTCGTGCCTTGATGTTCCTACGCGCCAAAACCCTGGCGAGCGGCCACACCGGTGTGCGCCCGATAGTTCTAGAGACCATGGTGGCGCTGCTTAATGCCGGAATCACCCCGTTGGTGCGCGAATACGGTTCGCTGGGTTGCTCTGGCGACCTCGCGCCGCTGTCGCACTGTGCGTTGGTGTTGATGGGTGAAGGTGAAGCCGCCGATAAGCATGGAGAGGTCCGTCCGGTTCCCGAACTTCTTGCCGAAGCGGGCATCACCCCTTTGGAACTTGCAGAAAAAGAAGGTCTCGCGCTGGTCAACGGCACCGACGGAATGTTGGGCATGTTGCTGATGGCCTTGGCCGATTTGGAGGATTTGGCTGACATTGCGGATCTCAGTGCCGCAATGAGCGTCGAGGCCCAGTTCGGCACCGATCAGGTGTACCGTCCCGAGCTCCACGAACCGCTGCGACCGCACCCCGGTCAGGCTGTGAGCGCCGCCAACATGTTTGCCGCGCTGGACGGCTCCGAGCTCGTCGCCTCGCACCGCGAGGGCGATGGCCGGGTGCAGGATGCCTATTCGTTGCGCTGTTCTCCGCAAGTCACCGGGGCCGTCCGCGACACCATTACCCACGCCCGCATGGTCGCCACCCGCGAATTGGCCGCCGCCATCGACAATCCCGTGGTGCTGTCCACCGGTGAGGTTTCCTCCAACGGAAACTTCCACGGTGCCCCGGTTGCCTACGTACTGGATTTCCTGGCAATCGCCGTGGCCGATCTAGGGTCCATCGCCGAACGCCGCACCGACCGAATGCTTGATCCGGCACGTTCGCGGGACTTGCCAGCATTCCTCGCCGATGATCCCGGAGTTGATTCGGGCATGATGATCGCACAGTACACGCAGGCCGGACTGGTTGCGGAGAATAAGCGATTGGCTGTGCCAGCGAGCGTTGATTCGATTCCGTCTTCTGCCATGCAGGAAGACCACGTGTCTTTGGGTTGGCACGCGGCCCGCAAGCTGCGCACCGCGGTAGACAATCTGCGCCGAGTGCTGAGCATCGAATTAGTGGTTGCCGCGCGGGCCTTGGACCTGCGCCAGCCGCTGACCCCGGCACCGGTCACCGGAGCCGTGCACGACGTTTTGCGCACCAAAGTTGCCGGCCCCGGCGAGGATCGGTTCCTCTCCGCAGAGCTCGAAGCGGCCTACGGATTGGTAGCCGACGGAACGGTACTCCAGGCCTTGCATCGCGCACAGGGACGATAGCCCACAGGAAGTTTGCCGTGCCGGGTAGTAAACTGGCACGGCAAACCTTCTTTTAGATTGGGAACTCGTTCCATGCAACGCACCATGTTTAAGTCCAAAATCCATCGGGCGACCGTCACCCAGGCCGACCTGCACTACGTCGGCTCGATCACCATCGATTCCGAACTGCTTGCGGCCTCGGATATCCTGCCGGGCGAACTAGTCAGCATCGTGGATGTCACCAATGGGGCACGTCTGGAAACCTACACCATTGCCGGCGAGCCAGGCAGCGGCGTGATCGGCATCAACGGTGCCGCCGCCCACCTAGTTCATCCGGGAGACCTGGTGATCATCATCAGCTACGCGCAGATGCAGGACGCCGAGGCCCGCGCCTACGTGCCAAGCGTGGTCCACGTGGATGGCCAAAACAAGATGATCCATCTCGGTGATGACCCAGCCGAAGCAATTGCCGATGGCGTGCAGAGTCCGCCGTACGCGCAGCTTCGCGGCAACTAGTTAGCTGTCGTCTCCGGCCAGCCGAAGTGCGAGGAATTGCGCGGTCCGGCTGGCCTGGTTCTGCGCCACCTGGTGCGGTGTTCCCGCGGCGATAATTCGTCCGCCTCCGTCCCCTCCGGCTGGCCCCAAATCGATCACCCAATCGCTGGCTGCGACGACATCCATATGGTGTTCCACCACGATCACGGTATGTCCTTGGTCCACCAGCTGGTGCAGTTGCGCCACCAACAGCTGCACGTCGGCAGGGTGCAACCCGGTGGTCGGCTCGTCCAGCAGATACAGGGTATGACCACGGCGCTGGCGTTGCAGTTCGGTGGCCAGCTTGATCCGCTGGGCCTCACCACCAGACATTTCGGTGGCCGGCTGTCCCAATGACAGGTAGCCCAACCCGACCTCCCGCAAAGTCGCCAGCGCACGGGCCGCGGCCGGAATTCCGGCCAGGAATTCCTCTGCCTGAGCAACGCTCAGCTCCAACACCTGCGCAATGTTCTTCCCTTGGTATTCGACCTCCAAGGTCTGTTCGTTGTACCGGGTTCCCTGGCACTGCGGACATGGTCCATAGGTGCCGGGAAGGAAGAGCAACTCGATCTCCAAGAAGCCCTCGCCCAGACAGTTCTCGCAGCGGCCGCCGGCGACGTTGAAGGAAAACCGGCCTGCCCCGTAACTGCGTTCACGCGCCAGTGGCTGGTCGGCGAAGGTCTTGCGGACCGCGTCGAACAGGCCGGTATACGTGGCCACGTTGGAACGCGGGGTACGTCCGATGGGTTTCTGATCCATCAGCACCACCCGATTGATCTGACCCGCCCCGGTCACTTCCTTGATGACAGCCTGCACCGGTGCATCTTCGGGTTCATCTTGGGCTGGTACGGTCGAACCGCCCGCGCCTTGGGCCAGCGCCCCGGAGACCAGACTGGATTTTCCCGAACCTGATACACCGGTCACCGCGCAGAAAACACCCAAGGGGAATTTCGCGTCGACATCCACCAGGTTGTGCAGGTTCACCCCGCGCAGTTCCAGCCAGTCGGTGGCGTTGCGCAGGTTGCGCGCCGGTGCCGGAGAAGCGTCCAAGAACCGGCGAGTCACCGACTTTTCGACCTGAGCCAGACCGGCGACCTCCCCGCTATAAAGCACCTGGCCACCACCGCTGCCCGCCCCGGGTCCCACATCAACGATCCACTCGGCGCGGGTGACTACATCCATATTGTGTTCCACCACGAACACCGAATTACCCTCGTCCTTCAAGGCGGAAAGCACCTCGATCAGCGGTTGCACATCGGCCGGATGCAGCCCCGCCGAGGGTTCGTCCAGCACATAGATGACGCCAAATAATCCGGCACGCAGCTGCGTGGCAATGCGTAGCCGCTGCATCTCCCCCGGTGAAAGGGTTGGAGTACTGCGGTCTAGGCTCAGGTACCCCAGCCCGAGTTCTAGGAGCACTTCGATTCTGGCGAGCAGGTCGGTGCTGATCATGCTCACCACATCGGCTTGGGCCTCGCCACCGGTCACGGTCGCGAAGGGGCGCAAGAGCTCAGCCAAGGATTGCAACGAGCGCGCGTTGAATTCGGCAATGTCCAGCTCGGCGAACTTCACCCGAAGCGAGTCGCGGCGGAACCCCGTCCCGGAGCACTCGGCGCAGGGTTGCGAATGCATGAAGGCCAACGCCTTGGCGCGTAAATTCTCGCTCTTGGAGGTCGCCACGGTATGGCGCACATAGCGTTCGGCGCTCCAGAACCGTCCCTTATATGGTTTTGCTACACGATCTCGTTCGGGGGTCACCTCGACCACCGGTTGCTCCTCGGTGAAGAGCAGCCAGTCACGCGTTTCCTTCGGCAAGCTGCCGAAGGAAACGTCAATGTCGTGGCCGAGGTGGGTGGTGATATCGCGCAGGTTTTTACCCTGCCAGGCTCCCGGCCAGGCGGCAATCGCGCCGTCCCGGATGCTCAGCGATGGTTCGGGAACCAGCGACTGCTCGCTGACCGAGTGCACCGTGCCCACTCCATGGCATTGTTGGCATGCGCCGACAGCGGTATTCGTGGAGAAGGCATCCGAATCGAGCCGGGCCGCTCCTTGCGGGTAATTCCCGGCACGTGAGTAGAGCATCCGCACCGAGTTGGACAACGTGGTCAGCGTCCCGACGCTGGACCGGGAGCTGGCGGTCCCCCGACGCTGCTGCAAGGCGACCGCCGGCGGCAGACCGGAGATGAATTCAACCTTCGGGGCATGGCCTTGGGCGATCAATCGGCGCGCATAGGGCGCTACAGATTCGAGGAAGCGCCGCTGGGATTCGGCGAAAATTGTGCCAAAGGCCAAGGAAGACTTTCCTGAGCCGGAGACCCCGGTGAAAGCCACAATCGCGTCGCGCGGTATCCGCACTTCCACGTTATCCAAGTTATTCTCGTTTGCGCCGCGCACATGGATGTATCCGTCATGGTTTGCCGTCGCCTGGCTCGGTGCAATGCTCTTCATCTTCTCCACAGTATGCGCCGCGAGCCTCACCGCCCAATTTCCACGCCGTGCGATTGGCTCTTGTGAACGCTAGCTACCCAAACCTGTCCGGTCGCTCTGGCTAGTCATCGCCACGGCACTCTGCCGCCGGGCAGCCTTGCCAGGTTTTCGAGAAGTATCCGACGATATCGATCCCTTCGGCGAACGGATATTCCTCGGCTACGGTGCCGTGTATAAATTGTGTCGCTTCGTTCAAGGCGAGGTGGAAGAAACGACAAACCGCTTCAAAGTTCCATACCTCCATGGTGAGTTCAACCAGTTGGGGGTGCGTCATCGCCTCACGTGTATCCAGCCCGAGCTCTTCGGCGAATCCGTACACAATGTCGGCGCTGAGTTCATGCGCCGCGCCGCAATCGCACCACGAGAGTCCTTTGTCAGGCATGGTCCAGATATCTGGCTGAATGCGTGCTTCGTTCTCGAGTTTCATCATGACCTCCCTTATAGTTTTCCTACTGGGATACTCAAATTACCCATGAAGGCCGACAGTTTGGAAAGTCTGCAACCCGACGTCTTGTCTAGTTTCAAGAAAATTGGCGTAGCCTCAGCTGGCGAACCTGTTCCGCTGGCGGTCGCCTTCAGATCGAGGAGAGCTGTGATGAATAAGCGTTCCCATCCAGATACCAGCGACGGTGCCCCGCATCGCCAATGGAACGAATTGCTCCAGGAAATGCGCGTGATGCAGACAGGTCTGCAGATTCTGGCAGCTTTTTTGGTGGTCCTGCCTTTCCAGGCGAGATTTGAAGTGCTCACCCACAAGGATGAAATTGTTTACGTCGTCTTGCTGGTCGCTGCGACCCTGCTGATCCTGCTACTGATTACCCCCGTGGCCGTTCACCGCTTTTTCTTTGGCCAGCGGCTGAAGGAAAAAACGGTAAACCTTGGCCATATCGTGCTAAAAATCGTGGGTATCGGGGTGGGATTGCTTGTCTCTGGCTGCGTCTGGTTCGTGTTGCAGGTATTCTTCGGCTGGGAAACCGGTGCTTGGATCGGTGGCTCGTTGATCCTGGTGACGTTGTTCTTGCTGCTTGCCTTGCCACGCATCCTGTTTCCAGGCAGACTCCAAGATGTTGGCCAAGCAAAGACCGGCGGCTAGCCCATCCGGTCCACATGACGTAGCATCCATCGCATTGGCGCGTGCCTGACAAATTTGGGCAATATCCGCGTGGCCAACCGCACGAAGGAGATGGCTCGCGCGTTGCGTTTGGCGGCCTTCGCGGAAAGCTCGTAGCCGAATTGTTCGCGCACCGTGGGTGGAAGCTGGGCGATGGTCACATCGCGCATCAAGGGCAGTCCAATGCGGATCCACCACGGGGCGTTGCTACCCAAAAAGAGTTCATCGGCCAGGCGACGAGTCTGTGGAGTGACGCTCAGCGTGTTGAGGGTTCGGTCGAAATACTCATCAAATTCGCCAAGGCTGTCCGGCCAGAAGTGAGCCGGCATTTGCAGAGCGTCACCCAGAGCGGCGTACTGCCGGTACAGGTCCTCAATGTCGCTGGATACAGCCGTGGGGAGGACTTCGGCGGCGATTACCCGTGCCGAGTCATAGAGGGTCGCGGCAACCCACAACTGTAACTTTGGGTCCAACGCCGAATAGGCCGGAGTTCCCTGGTCGGTGTTACGCGTACCGTGCACCGGTTGATGCGCGGTATTCACGTAGTCGATGATGGTTCTTTGCTGTTCTGGCGTCCCGTTGCTCAGCGCGTAAATATAGCCAAGGGTATGGATCAGCCGGCTGAGCGGATTCGAAGCAAAATCAGAATGCTCGGCGATGGCCAAGCCAATCTGCGGGTGAGCGAGCTGCAGCAGGATCGCACGTCCGGCACCGAGCAAGAGCCCGGCTTCGGGCGCAACACGGGAAAAATCCTCACCGTGTTGTCCTGCCTTCTTGCGTTGCTTCATGAGGCCAATTCTAGGGACCAGCTCATGAAACAACTATCTGGGCTTCCCGCGCGTAGCCGGCAAACATGAGGAAGCCCTGTCAGAATCTGGGAACAGAAGCATCAAGCTTCTTTCGTGGCCACGTACTTCAGCAGCTTCACGATGGTAAGCCCAGCCAAGAATATTATTCCCGCCCAAATTACCAAGCCTGCTTGCAACTGGCTAGGTTCATGGAATAGTGCTGGCACGGTCAGGATCACAGTTGCCGCGCCGATCGCCATAGCAGCAAATGCTGCATAAAAAGCTATCTTCATTGGCTATCCTCCATAAAAGATCGGCATGACGCTAACACCATGCTCATTCCGGTGCGCTTGCGAGTGAAGCGCTGTGCGCGATGCTAATCCAAGCTCCCGTCAACAGCAGCTCGTCTCGACTAACCCACCAGAAGAGAACCAAGCACATATCCCCTTACTGAGCTACCGGGTGCACGCGAATTAGGTTTGCCGTGGACTGCCGATCAGTTGATGTTCCAATGCATTTCTCTGTCTGGCAGACAGCAAAGCCGGTGCCGGCAGGCTGTTGGCACCGACTGGAAGCTGGTCGATCAGAAAGCCACGCCGCAGTGCAGAATCACGTTTGCGTAGGGGGTCGCTTCCCCGGTGCGCACAACGATCTTGGCCTGGGGCAATGCGGCTTTCAGCTCCTCATGGGAGATGAACCCCGGCTCGAGCCCCCGCGACACGCACAGTTCCTGGACCACCCCGCCCTCGGCCTCTGCAGCCAGGGTGCTTTGCTCAATCACCATGTTGCGGCTCAGCACCTGAAGCACCTGCTCGAAGCTGAGCAGACCCGGAGTCAGCGCCAGATCGATGACCACCGGACCTTCCGGAATCGGCAGGCCGCAATCGGCGATCACCACGGTGTCGGTGTGCCCGCACTTGGCCAGTGCGCCAAGCAGCGGGGCGTTGAGGATTTCGGATTTCAGCACGAAGGCTTCCTTAGGTCTTGCTCGAAATGGTCTTAGAGGTTCTCTAGCGAACGCGGGTAGGAGGCCTGGGCACCGTGCGCCTGCACGGTCAGGGCTGCGAACTTGCCCGCAAATTCTGCGGCTTGAGCCAAGCTATCGCCGTTGGCCAAGCGGGCGGCCAGCGCACCGGTAAAGGCGTCGCCGGCACCGGTTGTGTCCACGGCCTTGACCTTGACCGCTGGCAGCACGCGAACTTGGACTCCGCCGTTTTCTATTGGGACCCGGTCGGCGACCAGGCAACCGTTGGCACCGAGCGTGATGACCACGCTGGCGATGCCCTCATCAACCAGCATTCCGGCGAGGCGCTCATATTTGCTGTCGAAGCGGCGGGCAGGGTGCGGGTTCAGCTGCTGCAGCACGGCTTCGGCCTCATGCTCGTTGACCACCAGCGGGTTGGCCTTCAGCAGGTACTCGCGGTCCAGTTCGATCACCGGCGCCAGGTTGAGCACAACCCGGTCGGTGGCCGAATCCATGGCTGCCTTGATGCCGGAGGCAGGGATCTCGCCCTGCAGCACCAGGATCCCGTGCAACTCGCCGGCCGCGCTGACCGCGTCCGCGGTCACCGTCGAGTTGGCTCCGGAAACCACCGCGATGGAATTCTCCGCGGCCGCATCCACCTGGATGATCGCCACACCGGTGGGCCCGCTGGCGCGGGCCACGCGATCCAGCTTCACCCCGGCCTCTTCGAGCTGCCCCAGAGCGATTTCGGCGTGGGAGTCGTTGCCAACGGCGCCGATGAATTCGGTGGCGGCGCCGGCCAGCGCAGCGGCCAGCGCCTGGTTGGCCCCTTTGCCGCCGGGCGAGAGCTGGTAGGAATCGGCCAACACGGTCTCACCGGGGCCGGGCAGGCGGTTCATCAGTGCGGTGATGTCCACGTTGCTGGATCCAACGATGGTGACCTGTACGTTGTCCTTCATGATTTTTCCTTAGCTTGTTGCAGCCGCAATGGCTCTCGGCCGACGAAAGGGGTGCTGCCTGGAATTACTTGGTGATGTATTCGGCGACGTTTTCGGTGTCAACGGTGTCCACCGCGACCTGGACGCTTTCCTCGACGGTTTCATCCTTCATGGCCTTGGCCAGGATCTGCACCGACTGCTTGCCCAGCTCGGCCGGGTTCTGCGCGATGGTGGCAACCAGGGTGCCGGCCTCGACTGCCTTGAAGCCGTCCTCGGTGCCGTCGAAGCCGACCACTTTGACGTCCTTGCCGGCCTTGTTGCCCAGCGCCTGGATGGCGCCGAGTGCCATTTCGTCATTCATGGCCAGCACGCCGGCGGCGTCCGGGTTGGACTGCATCAGGTTGGTGACCACGTCCAGTGCCTCGGCACGGTCGAAGTTGGCGGTCTGGCTGGAAACGACCTCGATGCCTGCGAATTCCTCCAGACCCTTGGTGAAGCCCTCGCCGCGCTCGTTGGTGGCCGAGGCCCCCGGCACGCCTTCAAGGATGATGATCTTGCCCTTGCCATCCAGGGACTCCGCCAGTGCCTTGGCTGCCTGCTCGCCGCCGGCCACGTTGTCCGAGGCGACGAAGGATGCGACCTCGGTCTCTCCCACCGAGCGGTCAACGGCGACGATCGGAAGCTCGGCCGCGACTACCGGAGCCAGGCCGGCTTCCGCGGTTTCGGTGTCCACCGCGTTGATGATCACCCCGGCGCTGCCGTCGGTGGCGGCGGTGGCCAGCTGGTTCGCCTGGCTGGCCGAGTCGTTCTGCGCGTCGACCACCGACAGCTCGATGCCCTGCGCCTTGGCCTCGGCTTCTGCGCCGTCACGCAGATCTACGAAGAATGGGTTGTTCAGGGTCGAGACGGCCAAGGTGGCCTTGCCGCCCTCGGCGGCTACTTCGCCACGGCCGCAGGCGCTGGCGCCCAGCACCAGTGCTAGACCGAGGCTCAGTGCGGCGCTCTTGCGTACGATGTTTTTCATTGGGTTCTCCCTTGAACTAAATGGTGTCAGAAACGGTGAAGCAAAAAACTTTTAGTGGCGCACGTTCTTGCGGCGCAGTACGTCGAAGCCCACGGCGATCGCGATAACCAAGCCGATCACTACCTGCTGCCAGAAGGCGCTGACCGAGAGCAGGTTCAGGCCATTGCGGATCACCGCGAGGACCAGTGCACCGATGAGCGTTCCGGAAATACGACCCACGCCGCCGGAAAGCGACGCGCCGCCGATGACCACCGCCGCAATGGCGTCCAGCTCGTATCCGCTGGCCAAGGTCGGCTGCGCCGAGTCCAGCCGGCCTGCCAGAATCATGCCGGACAGTGCGGCGAAGATACCGGAAATGACAAACACGGTCACCAGGACGCGCTTGACCGGGATGCCCGAGAGACGTGCGGCTTCGGTGTTGCCGCCTACGGCGAAGGCGTTCTTGCCGATGATGGTGCGGTTCAGCACGAACGCTGCGATGAGCCCGGAGACAATCAGAATCAGGATGGGCACCGGCATGAAGCCCAGGTCCCCGCCCAGCCAGGACACCGAATCGCCGGTAGCGATGGGGCGACCGTCGGAGATGACCAGGGTCAGCCCGCGCACAATGGTGAGCATTGCTAGCGAGGCGATGAAGGTCGGTAGTTTGCCGTAGGCGCTCATGGCACCGGTGACCCAGCCGCACAACCCGCCGATGGCCAGGCCAACCACGATCGATAGTCCGTCGGGCAGCCCGGCGGTGGTCACCCAGTAGGAGGAGGTCATGGCGGAGATCGCTGCGATGGAACCGACGGACAGGTCGATACCGGCGGCGACGATCACAAAGGTCATGCCGAAGGCCATCACCGCGATGGTGGAAACCTGGATGCCGATATTCATCAGGTTCGGCCCGGTCAAAAAGCGCGGGGTCGCGATGAACATGGCAAGGCAAAGAACAACCAGGCCGACTAGGGCACCGTTGTTTGCAAGGAATGCCTTGAAGTCAAAGCCCTTCTTGGGTGTGGTGGCTACGCTGCTCATTACTTCTTTCCCATTTCATCTTCGCGGTGCACATTGCTCACGGCAAGGGCCATGATGCTGTCTTGAGTTGCTTCATTGGTGGCTAATTCTCCGGCGATCCGGCCCTGGCTCATCACCAGGACGCGGTCGGACATACCCAGCACTTCGGGCAGTTCGCTGGAGGCCATCAGTACGCAGCCTCCGGAGGCGGTGATCTCATTGATCAATTCGTAGATTTCAACCTTGGCCCCGACATCGACGCCGCGGGTTGGTTCATCGAGCAAGAGCACCTTGGCCCCGGCGGAGAACCAGCGGCCAAAGACCGCCTTTTGCTGGTTGCCTCCGGAGAGCGAACGAATCGGCTGGTCGATATTCCCCATGCGGATCCGCAGGCGGGCGGCGACCTTCTCGGCGCGTTCACGCTGCCCCTTGCGGTCCACCAGTCCGGCTTTGGCGGTGGATGCCATGGTGGCGTAGCCAATGTTCTCGGCAACCGAGGCGTCCAGGACCAGTCCCTGCGTTTTGCGGTCTTCAGGCACATGGCCTAAGCCTGCACGGGTGGCCGCGGCAACGTCATTGCGCGGCAGTTTTTTGCCGGCAACCTTTACGGTGCCCGAGGTGTATTTATCCGCTCCAGCGATCGCGCGGATCAGTTCGGTGCGTCCAGCACCCATCAATCCGGCCAGCGCCACGACCTCGCCGGGACGAACCGACAGCGAAATATTCTGCAGTGCTCCGACGCTGAGATTTTCCACGCTCAGCAGGTTCTGCTCGCCGGGAATGGCAGCTTGGCGCGGGAATTGCGCGTCGATGTCACGGCCCACCATCAGGCGCACCAATTCGTTCTCGGCGGTGTCTGCCGGGACGGTGGCAATGAACTTTCCATCACGCAGCACGTTGACGAAGTCGCCAATGGCGGCAATCTCATCGAGGTGGTGGCTGATGAAGACCATGCCCACGCCCTTGGTCTTGAGCTGGTTGACGACCTCGAAGAGACCTGCAATCTCGGCGTTGGTCAAGGCCGCAGTTGGTTCATCAAGGATCAGGACCCGGGCGTCCAAGGATAGTGCCTTGGCGATCTCCACCAGCTGTTGCTCGGCTAGCCCTAAATCGCCTACCGGGGTGTTGACGTCGAGGTTCAGACCCAGCTGGTCCAGCGCTTCGCGGGCAATGCGCCGCATCTCGCGGCGGTTGATAATGCCAAAGCGACGCGGCACCCGACCCAGGGTGATGTTTTCCGCGATGGTCATCGAGGGCACCAGGTTTAGTTCCTGGTGGATGGTGGCGATGCCCAGGGCTTCGGAAGCCTTGGTATCCGGGATCTGCACTTCCTTGCCGTCCATCAAGATGCGTCCGGAATCGGCGCTGTGCACTCCGGCGATCATCTTGATCAAGGTGGATTTGCCTGCACCATTTTCGCCGAGCAGCACCGACACCTTGCCGGCGTGGACCTCGACGGTAACCTCATCGATTACCTGGACGGGGCCGAACGACTTGCAGACCCGGTCAAGGACCAGTAGAGCGTCGTTGCTCATGGGCGCACCTTTCCTTCCATCACTTGTGTTGCCTTGGCTGGCGCCACCGAGGGGCGCAGCGTAAATTTGCTAATCAGTTCTTCGGGTTCCGGTTTCTGGCCGGCCATCACTTCGCGCAGGGCCTGAACTGCCATTTTTCCCATCTGGCTCAGGTCATGGCCGATAGTGGCAATCGGCGGATCGTGGATGAGCATCGCATCGACCTCGTCGAAGGTAGTCACCGACAGGTCGGCGCCGACCCTGACACCCAGTTCGCGCCAGACGCGCAGCGCTCCGATGGACATCGGAGCATCCGCAATGATCACGGCACTGGGTTTAGCGGGGTTTTCCAGCAGCCATTGAGCTGCCAGCGCGCCGGAGGCTGGCTGGAAGTCACCGACAAAGTGCAATGCTTCATCCCCAACCAGCCCGTTGTTCGCCAATGCGGTTTCGAACGCGCTGTAGCGTTCAAGGGCGGTGGAGGCGTGCTTGGGTCCGCCGACAAAGGCAATGTTCTGGTGGCCCAGGGATTTCAGTGTTGCTACCGCTTCATCCAGCGCTTGGGCGCTGTTGGCGGTGATGGCTGGAACCTGGACACCAGGCAGTGCCCGGTCAACGAAGATGGTGGGAATGCCGCTGGAAAGCACCCGATTCATCATTTCGCTGGGCTGGTTTGATTCTTCATTCAGTCCCTGCGGCACGATGACCAGCCCGTCCACACGGCGTGAAAGCATGGTGGCCAGGAAATCATCTTGTTGTGCGGCATCTTCATTGGCATTGCCAATGAAGGTCATCAGCCCGGCGGTGCGCGCATGCTGTTCCACCGCATGTGCCAGGTCTGAGAAGTAGGGGTTGCGCAAGTCAGAGATCAGCAACGCGATGGAATCTGTTTTGGTGGAGCGCAGTGAGCGGGCCTGCGCGTTGGGCATGAAGCCCAGTTCTTTCGCGGCGCTTTCAACCTTGGTCCGGGAAGCTGGCGAGGTCGCCGGGTGACCTGAAAGGACGCGCGAAGCGGTGGCAACAGATACTCCTGCTGCGCTGGCAACGTCCTTGATGGTGACGGCGTTCATGGCCGATAAGCTCCCTTGCTTACTCATGTAATCGATTCCATGGAATCGATTACACAGTCTTCCCTAACAAGTTTTGCAAGTCAAGACGGTACGGATGGACAAAATTGGAGGCCGCGGACGAATCCTGGAAAAGACCACAATGACTTTCGATTTTTTAGCCAAACACGGCGCGGTCACCAAATAACTCAGATTTATTCCTGGCCACGAGTTGTGCTCGACGGCGCGCACAGCGCAGTTTGTCTATGATGGGTGATGTGTCGGTAACTCAACTTTCAGATAGCGCGCAGAACTACCTCAAGATCATTTTCAGTCTCAACGAATGGTCCACTGAGGCGGTGACTCCTACGGTGATCGCGGAGAAGGCGGGGGTTAAGCTTTCCACCGTCTCCGGAGCCATGTCGAAGCTGCGCCAGCAGGGCCTGCTAGACCACGCCCCCTACGGCGCGGTCACCTTGACCGATTTGGGGCGCGAGTACGCGGTCACCATGGTGCGCCGGCACCGGCTGATCGAAACCTTCCTGGTCCAAATGCTCGGCTACCGCTGGGACCAGGTGCATGAGGAAGCCGAACAGCTTGAGCATGCGGTCTCCGACTTCATGATCCAACGCATCGACGAGTTGCTCGGGCATCCGAGCCGCGACCCGCACGGGGATCCCATCCCCACCGCAGAAGGCACCATTACAATTCCCGCCGCCATCCTGCTCGCCGAGGCACAGCCGGGCCAGAAGGTCACCGTGGAACGGATCTCCGATTCGGATTCGGAATTGCTGCAGTACTTTTCGGAAAATGGAATTATTGTCGGGGCCGAACTCACCGTGACCACCGGCGCCCCGTTTTCCGACACCGTAGAAATAGCGGTGCATGGCGACGAGGCGGTAATCCGCCTCGGGGCCCGAGCCACCGAAGCGGTCTGGGTTTCGCTGCTGGACTCCGTGCGCTAAGACGGGGACACTGAGCGTACTTCCCAAGGGTGCACCGGCGTGTGGGCTACGAACTCACGGCTCGGTCAATAAAGCCGATGAGACCTTCCATCTTGTGAATCCACAGCGTTTTTGCAAGCTCGCCTTGGCTTGGCCGCGGCGGTGTCCTCGGCAAATAAGGCGCGCCGAAACGCGGTCAATAGCTCACATCATCAGGCTTGCTGCAGGTTCTTGCGTCGGCGCGCCACCGCAAATCGATGCGCAATCAATCCTTGGCGCGGGCTGAACAGATAGATCAGGACAAAGATCGCACCCTGCGAAAGCACCACCATGCCGCCGGTGGAAGCATCCAGGTAGTAGCTGATATACACCCCGATGATCCCGGCCAGCGCTGCCAGCGCCGGGGCGATCACCAGCATCTTGCCGAAGCTATTTGTCAGCAGGTAAGCGCTCGCCCCGGGGATGATCAGCATCGCCACGACCAGGATGACTCCCACGGCCTGCAAGGCCACCACCGAGGTCATAGCCAGCAGTCCCAAGAGCACCGCCCCGATCAATTTCGGATTCATCCCCAGTGCGTGGGCATGGGTCGAGTCAAAAGCGTATAGCGTGAAGTCTTTGCGCTTGAGGATCAGGATCAGGAACGTCACCGCTCCCAGGATGATCACTTGCCACAGGTCCGCTGCGGAAACTCCGAGCAGATTTCCAAAGATAATGTGGTTCAAATCCAGGTGGCTCGGGGTGACCGAGATCAGCACCAGCCCAAAGGAAAAGAGCGTAGTGAACACGATCCCAATGGCCGCATCTTCCTTCAGTCTGGAGGTGTCACGCACCGCCCCGATCAGCGCAACGGCCAAGAATCCAAAGACCAATGCCCCCAAGGCAAAAGGCGCACCGACGATATAGGCAAGCACTACCCCGGGCAATACCGCATGGGATACCG
The DNA here is from genome assembly GCF_002332385.1 of Glutamicibacter sp. BW80. Taxonomy (NCBI): domain Bacteria; kingdom Bacillati; phylum Actinomycetota; class Actinomycetes; order Micrococcales; family Micrococcaceae; genus Glutamicibacter; species Glutamicibacter sp. BW80. The sequence goes on from NZ_NRGV01000011.1 coordinate 19,408, forward strand.
CGTCCCCCATCAGCGACCAACCGATCAGCACCAGCCAGCAGGAAAGCACCGCGCACAGAATCGCCGCGATCACGGTGACGGCGAGCGCACGCACCATGAAGGTATAGCCCAGCGGCTCGGCTAGTAATTCGATCAGATTCACGCGCTGTCGCCTCGATTCATAGGATCCAGGCCAAAGGCCATGGCAAGATTTTCCGGTTGCAGAACCACCTGCGGAGCTCCGTGCATCAGGACCTTGCGCATCAAGAGGATTGCCTGGTCCGCCAAGGTCGGAAGCGCGTGCAGGTCATGGGTGGAGACCAGCACGCTTCCACCGAGGTCTGCGACCTCGCGCAGCAGCTTGGTAATTGTTGCTTCGCTTCGCTTGTCCACCCCGGCGAAGGGTTCATCGAGCAGCATGATGCTTGCTTCTTGGGCGATGCAGCGTGCCACGAAGGCGCGCTTCTTCTGGCCCCCGGAGAGCTGGCCGATCTGCCGTGACGCCTGCGCGGTGAGTTCTACGCGTTCCAGCGCTGCTTCCACGGCTGCATGGTCAGCTTTCCTAGGTGTTCTGGTGATCCCCATGCGCCCGTAGCGTCCGGTCAACACTACCTCGCGCACCGAAATCGGGAAGTCCCAGTCCACTGCCTCGTTTTGCGGAACGTAGCCGATTGCCCCTGACTTGCGTGCCTGCAGTGGATTGAGCCCGTTGACCAGGACCGTGCCGGTATCGGGTTTGACCAGCCCCATGATGGTTTTGAAGAGCGTGGATTTTCCCGAGCCGTTCATGCCGACCAGTCCGCAGACCGATCCGCGCTCCAATTGGATCGAGGCCTTGTCCAGGGCAAGGACCGGGCCATAGTGGACCGTCGCTTGCGCAACATCGATAGCGAGCGTCATGGCAGTTCTCCTCGGAGGGCGCGGGTAATGGTTTGAGCGTCGTGGGTGATCAGATCCAGATAGGTTGGCACCGGACCGTCGGGTCCGGACAGCGAATCGACGTAGAGTGTTCCGCCGAAGTGCGCATCGGTGGATTCGACGACTCGTTGCATGGCCGCATCTGAAACGGTTGATTCGCAGAAGACCGCAGGAACCTGATGCTCTCGCACGTAGTCAATGGCTGCGGCCACCTTGCGCGGGGTGGCCATGGACTCGGCATTCACCGCCCAGAGGTACTTTTCGCGCAATCCGGCATCCCTGGCCAGATAGCTGAAGGCTCCTTCGCAGGAGACCAGCACGCGCTGGCTTTCGGGCACCTGGGCAAGATCGGCCACCAGCGAGTCCTGAACCGCCTGCAGTTTGCGTTTGTAAATGGTGCCATTGCTCCGGAAGTCATCGGCATGTGCCGGATCCAGCTCGCTGAATGCGTGGACCATCGTATCGACATAGGCCTTGACGTTCAGCGGGCTCATCCACGCGTGCGGATTGGGCTTTCCCTTGCCTGCGCCCCCGGTGATGCTGATGGGCGCCACCCGGTTGCTGACGGTGGCATGGGGTGCGGGGTTATCGTGCACAAACTGTTCGAACCAGGCTTCCAGGTTCATCCCGTTATCTAGGATGAGGTCTGCATGGGAGGCCCTGCGCAAATCGTCCGGGGTGGGTTCATAACCATGGATTTCCGCCCCGCGTTTGGTCACCGATTCCACGCGCAGGTGTTCGCCTGCCACGTTTTGGGCAATATCGGCCAGTACCGTGAAGGTTGTCAGCACCACCGGCCGAGCATCCTGGGGTGACACCGTCTCCGGTTGGCTCGACGCGCTGCAACCACTGAGGATCAAGGTGACTGCGCAGGCCAGCGCCAGAACACGAGAATGCGTTGTTCTGGTCCGTGGACCTTTTGCTGCTTGCACCGTTGCTCACACCATTTCACTTTGACTGCCCGCGAGAAATCCGCTTTTACACAGCATAATGTTTGAGGGGTCAAACATTCAAAGTTGATGTCGCAATCAGCGCGGAATGCGTGCGCCTGCTAAGTGCCGATCAACGTATTGATGAGTCGGGCAGCGGTACGCGCGGTACGCCCGTCGATATCAAAGCTCGGGTTCAGCTCCACCACATCAACAAGTCCAAGTTTTCCGCTGTCCGCAACGTAGCGGCACACCGCGTGAATAACCTCCAAGGGCACCCCGTAGGCTGCCGGCGCACTGACCCCCGGGGCTGTCGCGGCTGGCAGAACATCAAGGTCAATGGTCAGATACAGCTGGTCAACAGAATCCAGGAATCCATCAACAAACTCGATGACCGTTCCCAGATTCCCCGCGCCGCATTGCTCATCTACAAGATATTGGACCCCGAGCCCCTGAGCCTGGTCGAAGAGCACCGGGGTATTACTTGCTTCGCTGATGCCAATGACGGCGTAGTTAAAATCTTGTCCGGCCGCTTGCATATCATTGGCGATATCTTTGAACGGTGTCCCGCTGCTCCGGCGCGGTGCGCTACGCAGGTCAAAATGAGCGTCCAAGTTCAAGATTCCAATGCGCGTGCCGGGTTGTGCGCGAAAATGATCAAAGAGTCCGCTAAACGATCCGTAGGCTGTCTCGTGCCCTCCGCCAAGCACTACCGGCATCGTGCCGGCGTTCAGCAGCGCCGACACCGCCTGGGCCAGTCGAACCTGGCCTGATTCGAGTTCGTCACCGAGCACCACAATGTCACCCGCATCATGCACGGCACGTGGGTGGTGAACCGCCAGCGAACTTAAAGCTGCGCGCAACGCCTGCGGGCCGTTGGCTGCGCCGGTCCGCCCCTGATTTCGAAGTACGCCTGCGTCCGAGGCGAACCCCAGCAGGGATGCCGGCCGGAGGCTGGCGCCGGTCTCTAAAGCTGAAATCTCCCCGGTGTGAACGTGCTGGTGCCAGCGCAGGTGCTCGGCGCCGGTCCCGTCGATGCGACCACCCCAGGGTGCAGCTGGCCGGTCTACCTGTACCTTGGCATGCGACGCATTTTTCTCCATGTCACCAGCAGATCAGATCCAAGACCTGCTCACTAGCACCCGGGGCCAATTCAGTCCGAAATTTCGGACTACCGCTCTTTTGGGCGGGAATTGAATGTCCTTGACTGCCATCGCACCAGCTCCGGGAAGCCAAAGGCGGGCAAGTGCGAGTCCAGAACATCCGTTGTGCACACTGGATAGACTCACCAAAGTAGCCGGTAACCCACTGCACCGCGGATACCCCACGAGGGCAGCCACCCACGTGGCTTAGCCCTCCAGACGAATTCAGTGCCCCAGTGCGCTCAGGTCCAGCCGGCCATCGGACCCGGAATCGCCATAGACCTCAACATGGATATGGTCCATGTGCTTGGTGGTGTCATTCCAATTATTGGTGAACTGCGTCCCGTATTTACCCGAAGCTGAGTATTCGTTCCACCCCGAACCTGGCAACCAAATTTGGTCCTGCCAGATGAGGTAATACACGCCGAGCTGTTCCCGGTTATCGAGCAAGAACTGGGCTATCTGGTCGCCCTGGGCAATACGGTTCTTGTTCTTGTAATCCCGGATCATCAGGTCAACTGCCTTGCCTGCGCTGTGCCCCACCGACCCGCTCCTGATGGTATAGATATTGCTCACGGTGTCACCGAAACGATGGTCGATTGCCTTGAGCACGCGTTGCGCATCGGGATGCAGACTCACTGGCGCTTTAGTAGCCAGGTATTTGGCGCTGACCCACCCGGTGCCTTGAGAAGATTTAATCTGCGACCAGCCATTGCTCATCTTAAGGAAGGTGACCTTCTCGCCCATGGGCACTACGCCTAGGCTTCGGTGCTCAACTCCGCCACCGGCTCGTAGGTTCACGTTCGCCGTAGTCCACCGGAATACCTGCTGCTTGTCGGGAACCGGTGCTTTAGGAGGATTGGACGTCACGTAGGCAGAGCTGACCCATCCGACACCTTGCGCAGTGGTGATTCGAGTCCACCCGTTAGCTGTTCCGTGCGCGGTGACTTGCTGATTTTTGGGAATGACGCCTAAAGACCGGTATGAGGTGGATCCGCCTTCACGCAGATTCACGTTGGTAGTTGCCCAGCGTTTGACGTTATTCAGTGGGGCATAGGTCTTGTCGATCAGCGTAGAACTCGGCACCCAGCCGATAACCTGTCCGGTTTTGATCTTTGACCAAGAGCCGCTGCTGCGATAGAACCCTACTTTGCTGCCGGGGCGAATCGTCCCTAAAGATTTTGCTGTTGACGAGGTGGAGGCCCGGACCGCTACCGAACTAATGGCCCACCGGCTGCCCTTCAACACGTCGGACACGGGTTTGTTCGCCGAGAGATCCTTCGAAGAAATCCAGCCAAGACCCTTCGAGGTTTTGACGCGGGACCAGCCATTTGAGGTGCCGTACAAAGTCACCTTTTCGCGGGCAAGCACCGTTGCCTTTTTTGCCGTGCTGCTGGAAGCTCCGGTACGCAGGGTTGTATTCTTCACGACCCATCGCGGGGTGGCGGGGATTGCTTTGAACGCTCTGCTTGTCAGATTTGCTGTTGGGACCCACCCGATGCCGCGAGTTGTCCGAACCTTGCTCCACGACCCCTTGGTGAGAACCAGACCGAGTTTTTCTCCGGCCCTTATGGTGCCCAAAGATTTGGTCTTGTTCCAATTTCCCTCACGAAGCACCGTGTCCGCGATGAGCCAGCGTGAGCCGATGATCTTGGTGGTATCCGGCTTTGTACTACTGAGCTTTGCAGCCGAGATCCATCCCTTTGTCCCCGACACCGAGACATGAGCCCAGCTACCGGAAGTGCGGAACCATTCAACTTTGGCGCCAGAGGCGACAGTAGCCAATCTCTTCGAATTGCTCGAGTTCTTCTGGAATAGAGGCTGCTTGGCTTTCGAATACTTGTAGACAGCCGCCGGCATCGCCGAGGATAGCTGATTTGTGGGAACAAATCCGATGCTTCGTCCGACCTTGATGCGCGTCCATGATCCGGAGGAGCCTAGACGTTGAACCTTAGTTTTGCGGATGACCCCGGTCAGCGAGGCAGACGCTGCCGAAGGTTTCTGCCGCAACGACTGGAATGATTTGAGGTAGCGATAGACAACGGTTTTTGGCGTTGCTTGCGTCTGGGCTTTGACTGGTGTCAGTTGCTGAGCCGGGACCCACCCGATTTTGCTTTTGTAGCTGACTTGGTCCCAGCCGGAGCTGCTCCGCGAAACGTTCAGTGTGGTGTTCTTGGGAATTACGAGCACCGACGCTGCCCTGCTTGACGCGGTCTTACGCATCGTCAGGCTTGCCTTAGTCTTTTTGATGATCTTTGCTGTGGCCACCGTACTTGCAAATACGGTGGCCGGCTGTAGCGGTGCAGCCGCTATAGCTGGAGCACCAAGCCCGAGAGTCAAAATAGACGTAAGCCCCAGACCCAGTACACGGTTAACGCCCATATTATTGTTCACTCTCGCGAAAAGATTTTGATGCCATTTCTTGATGGCTCATCAAAGTTTACTGGCATTAAGCCGAAAGATGCAGACGAGGAAACAGGAAAAATGGTCACCGGCGTCAACTCCTGAGAGCACCCCGGCCAACTACCACCGTGCGGCCGCCGTAATCGATGAGTACGCTGAGCTATCTACTGCCCGCGCGCCGGACAGATAGCACCCGATAGGATGGCGGTGTCGTCCATAGCGAACGGTCAATTAGTGGCCGGGTAGGAAAGGATTTGTTCATGAACAACACCACCGGCGCGAGTATCGCAGTTACCGGCGTAACAGGTGTCCTTGGCGGATATATCGCCAACGAACTTGCTGCCCACGGTGTCGCACAGCGGCTGCTGGCCCGTACGCCCGCAAAGGCGCCGCAGTTGCCCCATAGCTCCGTCCACCCTTTCAGCTACGGCGACCAAACCGCCGCTATCGAGGCTCTCACAGGCGTGCAGACGCTCCTCATGGTGTCCGCTTCCGAATCTGCAGATCGTCTGGACCAGCACCGTTCGTTCATCGATGCCGCAGCCAAAGCCGGCGTGCAGCACATCGTCTACACCTCATTCGCCGGTGCCGCACCCGACGCCATTTTTACCCTCGCGCGTGACCACTTCGAAACCGAAGAATACATCAAGGCTTCCGGGATGGCTTGGACGATGCTGCGAGACAGCTTTTACATCGACTTCATGGAAGCCATGGTCGGTGAAGACGGTGTGATCCGCGGTCCCGGCGGCAACGGCCGAGTCGCGATCATTGCACGAGCAGACATTGCGCGGACCGCCTCGGCCGTGCTGCGCGACCCAGGCTCACATATCGGGCAGACCTATGACCTTACCGGTCCGGAGGCACTGAGTTTCGCGGAGATCGCTGCGACCATCGGCCGAGTCCGCGGGCGCGAGATCAGCTTTTACGACGAAAGCATCGAAGAGGCCTATGCCTCGCGCGCCAGCTACGGCGCCCCAGAGTGGCAGGTCGATGCCTGGGTAAGTACCTATACCGCGGTAGCCAGCAACACCATGGCACCTATTAGCGAAGCCGTCGAGACCATCACCGGCACCGCTGCGCAGTCACTTGAAACCTATCTCGCTTCGACTCCGCAATAATCCGCCGATTTGTTCATGCCCGTTGCTTCACCACGATGACTTCAACAACGGATTCGGCGTGCAGAAAAAACATGTCAGCATTTGTGCGCTTGGTAAATGCTGAGTTCTGCAACTACCTACTGTTGTGTCAAGAGCACAAAGGCGGTGGTGGATCCCGGCTCAATCTCGGTACGCCCAGCGTCCTGAATCACCGGTCCGGAAGCCTGCGGGCAAAGCTTGTCGAACTCGGTGCGCGGCAGTTGCTTGATCCCCACCGGCGCATGGGATTTGAGCCAGTTTTCAATGAGTTCTGGCTGTGCTTCGGTCAGCCAAGCGAAGAGTGCATGGGCAGCTTGCGCCGCGGCTTTCCCGGTGGACATCTCCAAGGATTTATTGAGCACAATGTTCACCGGTGCTACCAGCACTTCATCACTTTTGGGCAGCTCGGTTCCGGAGACCTGCAGCTTGGCAATTAGTTTGGGCAGCGCGGCCGCGGGAAGCGGCGGCAACCCGACAGCTTGGGCACTGCCCACCTCGCTGACCATTTGCTCGGGGAAGAGTTCGAGCACTTTGGCGAACATTTTCGGGTTAGCCCGGCGTACTGATTTAGCGAACGCTTGGCTGGCCCAGATCTGCCACTGCTCATTGTGCGGGTCCTGCAGGTACGCGATCACCGCAGCTCGGGCGACCGCCGAAATTCCCTCATCTTCGGTGGAGGGGTCTTCCTTATCGATCCGCAAGATGATGGGCTGCACTAACTCGTCTGGTTCTCGTTCGGTATGCTCACTCACCAGACCATCCTATTGTGTATGCAGATCTCAACGATCTTTGGTTAGCTCACCATAGGTAAGCGTCCATTCGCATTCCTGGTATTGAACGACGTTTGCAAAGATTTCCGACTACTGGAAAACCGGCTTTCACTGCTATCGCCTCTCGCATATTGTGATAGCCAGCACGTCGGCCAGTGCGAAGGTGGATTTTATCCCGAAACCTAGAATTGCATTGGCAATCGAAGCTCAAAGAAGTCAATTTTCGCCCAGCTCGTTGGTCACTCTTTCGAATCAACCGGCGAGCGGTTAATCCCAGAAATTGTCAGATGCCCTTGAGTCCAACGCTCTTTGCTTCGCCAGCGCCACGGAGAGATTTCTCAGAAAGTCCATCACATGAATATCGCATTGCACCGTCCAGCAACTTTTAAAGACCTCATTGCGCAGCATAACCGTCCAAGCGTGGGGATCTTCTTATGTTCCGGAGACGAAACTGTAGCCGAAATTTGTGCTGGTGCCGGACTGGATTTCTTGTTGATCGACGCAGAGCACGGTGCCATGGGGCTCGAAACTGTGCAGCGCCAACTTCGCACCATCGCCGCGTATCCGACGGTTCCCATCGTCCGAGTTGCACAAAACGACGCGACAATCATTAAGCAGTACTTGGATGCCGGCGCACAGTCACTGATCGTTCCGATGGTCAACGATCGCGCCCAGGCAGAGGCTGCTGTGGCTGCGGTGCGCTATCCACCTCTGGGAATCCGCGGCATCGGCGCCTCGCTGAGCAGGTCTGCGCGTTGGAACAGGGTGGATGAATACCTGCAGAAGGCTGACTCCCTCATCACGCTCGTAGTGCAGATAGAAACCGAGACAGCCGTGGGTAACGCAGCCGAGATTGCAGGTACCGATGGGGTGTCTGGTGTTTTTATTGGGCCCGCAGACCTCTCGGCGTCCATGGGGCTGCTCGGTCAGCAGGATCACCCGAGAGTGGTAGAAGCCGTGCTGTCTACCATCAAGGCGTGCAAAGAGGCAGGGAAGTTTGTCGGCGTAAACGCATTCGCCGAACCGATGGCCCAGATGTATCTGGCTGCAGGCGCCGATTTCGTAAATGTCGCAGCCGACGTTTCCATCCTTGCCCGCCATACCGAGGCAATAGCCGCAAAGTACATTGATTCCAACGCAGCATCACCAGCAAACTCTTACTGATCAAATAGCGCTACGGTATTGTGATGACCACTTTGCCCGACAAGCCACCATCAATCATGGCCTGGAATCCTTCATGGATCCGGTCCAGCGGAAGTACACGGTCAATGGTTGGGTGCAACTGGTGCTTTTCTACGAATTTCAGCATTGCAGCCGTCTCTTCTTGCGTAGAGCCTGTTGAACCGATGACCCGAAGTTGCTGGTAGAAAATTCTCCCAAGGTCCGCCTCCGGGTTAGTACCACTGGTGGCACCGGCGATGATGATTGCGCCACCGGGCTTCAGGCAACGCAAAGAGTGCGCCCAGGTGGCTTCGCCCACGGTTTCAATGACTAGATCCACACGCTCTGGAAGCCGTTCACCAGATTCGAAGACTTCAGCAGCACCCATCGCGGTCGCCAATTCTCGGTTTTTCACGCTCCGGCTAGTCGCGTAGACCGTCGCTCCAACGGCACTGGCTAGGCTGATTGCAGCACTGGCAACTCCCCCGCCAGCGCCCTGAACGAGAACTTTCTGCCCCTTGCGCAATTGGCCTTGGGTAAAAAGCATTCGGTAGGCGGTAGACCACGCCACCGGGAGGCAAGCCGCTTCTTCAAAGCTCAGTGTGGACGGCTTGTCCAGCACACACCGTTCGGGAACAACAATGTATTCAGCGAAGCCGCCATCGTGCCGTTCGGATAATAGCGCACGATTAGGATCCAAAGTCTCATCACCTTCACCAGCTTCTGCGTCAGCAATCACCGGATGGATGATGACTTCGCGACCGTCGTCGGTGACACCCGAGACATCACATCCAAGAATGATGGGAATGTTTTTGGGATCATGACCGACACCTCGCAGCGTCCACAGATCATGCATGTTCACCGAGGATGCTTTGACTTGAACTTTCACCCAGCCTGGTTCTACCCGCGGCTCGGGCACGTCCTTGATCAATAGCCCTGATAACGGATCGTTTGGGTTCTGGGAAATGGCAACAGCTGCGCGCATTTTCTGTGCTCCTAGGAAATATGGCTGTGTCGCTTCGGCAAACGGCGAAGCTCTTCTCTTCATAGAGTCTTCAGTGCATCATTTCCACATGTCTAGTAAACGTGCCGTTAGCCGGAATGGTTACTAGGAAAGCGCGGCTAATCTTTATACAGTCAGGCAGGAGAAAGGTCTACTTCCTAGCAGAATTTTTTGGTGTATCAATGAGCAAAACTAACGACAGCATCTGGCATGCAACATCCTCAGTTGCGGATCTGAATTCCAAAGCCGAAGGTACGCTCAACCACAATTTGGGCATTGAGATTACAGAAATCACCAATGATTCTTTGAAGGGCCGAATGTCCGTAGATGAGCGCACTGTACAGCCCGCAGGTGTACTTCATGGCGGAGCCTCGGTGGCCTTCGCAGAAACCTTGGCTTCTTGGGCTGGCTACTTAGTGATCGATAGTTCGCAATTTCACGTGGTCGGCCAGGAAATCAACGCGAATCACCTGCGACCCGGCATTGCCGGTGAATTCGTTTATGGTGAGGCAACTGCTATCCATCTCGGTCGCAAAGCTCATGTTTGGCAGATTCATATTCGTAACGAGCAAGGCAAGCTGGTGTGTATTTCGCGGTGTACCTTGGCGGTCATTACTATGCCTGGGCAATACGCCGCACGTGAAGATCGTGGCTAGTCAACCATGGGTCTAAACTGAGCAACCTGGGGAACCGTAGTGGTGATGTGCAAAATGGCTTCGTTACCACTGGCTCGGTACCCATGAGTTATATCCCCTGGAAATCTAAAACTATCTCCCTCAGATAGCTGGACCCGCTCGAATTCTCCGCTGATGACTACCTCGCCAGAAATTACATAGGTCTGATGTAAGGTTCCTCGTGCATGCGCTTTAAATACAGTTTCCTTTTGCACAGACACACGAATAATGCTCGTTTCTACGAAACCTGTTCCGTAAATACGGTCGAGGTCTCTGATGAACCCCACACGGTGTTCACGCACTAGTGCGTCTGCTACACGTTGCAATCGGATATTGCTTCCGTAGTCGCTCAGGATTGCTGGAACACTTGTGCCCAAACCCAGACAGATCGCTTCAAGCGTTTCAATGGTGGGGTTTCCGACGCCGGATTCAATACGGGAAAGCGTCTGTTTTGAAGTACCGGTACGTTTTGACAGCTCCCCCAACGAAAGTCCGCGCTCACGGCGGAACCTGCGGATGTTTATCGCGATAATTTCATTGTGTTTCACACTATTATTGTCACTTATAATTTACGTATTGTCAGTCATGTTTGACATTAATTCTTGCGAGGGCGACCATTAAGTAAAGCTCAAAAGTCACCATGTTGAAGTGTCTTCCCCCCGGCGTTTTGCCAATAGGAGTATTGCGTGTCATCAAATTCCGCGTCTTCTCGTGATAATCGCACCGCCGTAGACAAGGCGATGGCTTTACTACGCGCCTTCGGTGAAGAAGCTACCACTGGAGTCGGCGTCAGCGAACTTGCACGTCGTGCAGAACTTTCGAAGTCCACGGCTTTTCGACTCTTGGCTTCTCTTCAGTCCAATGATGCAGTGGAACGTGCTGGTAATGCATACCGGTTAGGCAAGATGATCCAGAATTTGGGTACAACGCAAGAATCTGACCTCCATGCTCGACTACGTGACGCGTTAACGCCGTTCATGGTTAATCTGTATGAAACTACTCGCCAAACCGTCCATTTAGCCATACTCCAGGGCACAGACGTGGTGTATTTAAACAAACTATATGGACAGCTTGCGGTACGCAGCCCTTCGCGCATCGGCGGACGGCTGCCTTCCTACTGCACCGCGGTAGGCAAAGTACTTCTCGCGTACAACCCAGATGCGGCCCAAACCGTACTAAGTAAAGAAATGTACGCCTGGACCGAAAACACCATTACCGACGCCGACAGATTGTCCCTCGAACTGACCAATATCCGAAAAGATCATGTGGGTTACGACCGCGACGAAGTTTTGGTGGGACTAAATTGCGTAGCCGCACCCGTGTTCAACGGTACCGGGCAAGCAGTTGCGGCCCTCTCTATTTCTGGCCCGACGGGACGCTTCAACCCTGAGAGTCAGACCTCGGTTCTACGTCGTGTGACATACGAAGCCTCTCGTGCAGCTGCAGCGGTCAGCGCTGCCGCGCAACGAACGTAGTAACCAATAGTCACTTAACGCTTAAACCGGATGACTCACGAATTATTGTGAGTCATCCGGTTTTGCCTTGCATCTTGAATTAACGCGTTGGAACTTCGTCGATCCGGCGGGATTCTTCTAGGACCCAGGCTGGTTCCGCGGTCATCAGACTTACCGCTCGATCATATAAATCGACGTCGACGACGTAGCGGTAGCCCGCCGCCTCTGCACGCGCTATTTGCGCGACATCGGATTCATCTGTGGCGATCACCAAGCGACGACATTCTGGATCGCGGCGCATGAGTTCTTCGGACACCAGCTGAATGCTCTGCGCGACAGCATTGGGAGAGACACTGAGCACTCGATCGTGTGCCGATACCGGATAGGCGTCTCTAAGTTCACTATGCAAAGCAAGAACTACATCACATCGACCGCGGGTCTGATTTGCGTCGAATACTTCGAATGCAATATCGAAGCCTTCTGCTGACGCAACCTCAACCAATGTCCAGCTTTCCGGTAATGAGTCAGGCCATTTAATTAGGTCTACTTCGTCGTGGCTCATTTGTGTGTTTACCTACCCGTGGCGATTGTGCGTATTTTGAACTTATCGAGCTTACCTGCACCGTTTCGCGGCACATCTTCGAGCAGCATTATTTCTTTAGGTAGTTTGTAGCGCGCAACGTGGGAGGTCGCATATTCACGAACTTCCTCGATCGTGGGCTCCACTCCTGGCTTGCAGCTGATCAGTGCGACCACTTTTTCGCCCCACTGTTCGTCAGGTATGCCAACTACCGCGACGTCTCGTAAGCCCGGAAATCCGGCCAAAGCACGTTCTACTTCTGCAGGGTAGATGTTTTCTCCGCCGGAGATGATCATGTCTTTCAGTCGGTCAACGATGTAGAGATACCCTTCTCCATCGCGGTACCCAATATCTCCGGAGCGGAACCAACCCTCAGAGAATGCTGAATCCGTGGCTTCCGGGTTCTCCCAATACCCCGAAGTGACGTTCGGTCCCTTCACCCACATTTCGCCGGTATCGCCGGTCTTTTCAACATCTTCTCCAGTAGCCGGGTCGACAATGCGAATTTCGGTGTATGGCATCGGAATGCCACACGATCCGGGTTTTTGGTGTGTCAACTCGGCTGGTAGATAAGTTGCGAAAGGAGCGGTTTCGGTAAGCCCCCAGGCTTGCTGCACGTCTACGCCCTTGACCAAGTACTGCTGGAGAAGCACCGGCGGAACCGGTGCACCCGCACAGATTAACGCACGCATGCTCGTAATATCGACTTCTTCAAACTCATCAGTCTGTTGCATAGCCGCAAGCATCGCAGGTACTAGGAAGCTCTGATTGATAGAGTACTTTTCGATGTCCTGCAAAGTTTTACGCGGATCGAAGTTGCGTCTCACAATGGTGCGCCCGCCACGCACCATGCTCCGGATTGTCAGCGCGTTTAAACCACCAATATGAAAGAGCGGAGCAACCGCAAGGTTGCTATCACCGCGTCGAGTGTCGACCAGCGAATCCACGTTCATCGAGTTCCACCAGATATTACCGTGGCTTAGCTGCACGCCTTTGGGACGGCCGGTAGTCCCGGAGGTGAACATCAAGATCCCTAAATCAGAATCGAACCGTTCAATTGGGTCGCCAAGTTTGGTGTTCTCCCCAGCAACCAGATACGCGGTGGCCAACTGAAAGAAGTTCGGAATTGTCGCTTTCAGCGGTGCCTGAACATCATTGTCAATCATCACCATCTTGGTGTTGGCCGCGAGAGTTTCGATACTGGAAATCGTCTCTACGACTCCCTGGTGATCATGCTCAACGAACAGCACGTTGGGCCGCGAACGCTCAAGCAAATCTTCAACTTCCAGCGGGGCCAGACGAAAGTTCAGTGGCTCAAAGACTGCCCCAACCCACCAAGCGGCGAGATTGATAAACAAAAAATTCGCGCTGTTAAGCCCAAGATAAGCAATCCGGTCATTTTCTTTGACGCCATTGGCTACGAAGGCCTTTGCGTAGTCGCGAATCCTTGCCACAAACTGTTCATAGGTCCAGGTTTCGTCACCATAGACCAGTGCTTCTTGGGAAGGAAAGAAGGTTGCTTGGCGAAGCACCCCGCTGACCGCGTTGATGTTAATATCTTTCACAGTTGGTCTCCTCCTGCGGCGCGGTCACCGAAACCGCGAATGCCGATACCGCCGTCAGCCTGAATGATCTGTCCGGTGATATTACTTGAATTTTTATTCGATGCCAGCAGCACGTATGAGCCGGTGAAATCGACTGGGTCTGTCGAGGCGTCGTGTAACGGAATCAGTGGGTTGTTCCCGGTGATCGAGGATTTGGCGAAGGAGTCTGAGATCGATCGATCGGCTAGCCCGATAGATTCGGGCCCTCGCAGATCGGTATTCATCCCACCGACTGCTACACCGTTCACTCGTACCTTCGGCGCAAGTTCATATGCCAGCTGATTAACCAGTCCACGCACCGCAAACTTACTTGCGGTGTACACCGGACCTCCGCCGGCCGTATGAAACGATGCATTCGAAAGGGTCATGACGATTGACCCGCGGCTGTCGACCAGCTCACGCCAAGCAGCTTCCACGGTGAGCAAATAGCCCTTGACGTTGATCGAGAACAATTCATCGAATGAATCGGAGAGCTGCTGTCCGTCTAAGCGTGTAACCGAACGGTTAAAGTCCCAAATTCCTGCGTTGGGAACTAGGATATTCAATTTCCCAAAGTGTTCAACCGTATGCTTGACGGCAACATGCAACGCCTGCGAGTCACGCACGTCAGCTGCAATCGTCAGTATGTTTTCCGGGTAGGAAGACTCTTCCGCAACCTGCTCCAGCTTGTCTTGGTTACGTCCGATAATTGCGACTTTGGCACCTTCAGCCAAGAATCGTTCGGCTACCGCGCGTCCGATTCCCGAACCACCACCGGTGATGAGTGCGACGTCCCCGTCGAGCCATCCGTTCGCTGATTTAGCTGTGCTCACGACTGTTCTCCTGAATATCTGTGAAGAGCCACCCGCCGCCTTCGTGGACGGACACACTCTTTTGGGTAGTGGTTAGAAGAAGGTACTTAGGTTCTTTGCCTGAAGCACATTTGCGTCGAAAAGTAGCTCGCGGCGAGCCACGCCAAAACTGCCGTCTTCCCGCAACCTGATAATGTCGGTTCGGCCACCTGCATATATATCTGTTTCGGTCTGAAGCCGGTTGCGATAAACCAAGAACGCACAACGCACGCTCAGCTCGTCTTTGCTCACCCAGTGGGCTGTCACATTTGAGATCAGGTGACGAGTACGCGAAGGCGGATCTTCAGCCCACGCCATGCCCGAGTCATATCGGCGGATTCGCCAAGCCAATGACTCTTTGGTTTCGTCAAAGTAAGCGGCTTCACCTTCACGACCAATAGAAAGAGCAGCCTGTCGACGCAACCTGTTGGTGCGTAGCGGTGCGAAATAGAACAGGTCCTCTTCAAAGATTTCCAACCAGTCGGCAAAGCGTCCGTCATCCAACAGCTCTGCCTCACGGAAGTAAAACTGGGCGATACGGTAAGACAATTCGGAATCGACAAGTTGGCCTGCCAGCCCAAATTCTTCGCTCTCGCTAGTTGCAGTTGCATCCTGTGTCATGAACAGATCCTCGTTCCTTCTCTGTGGCCCTAACGGGCTAGCTTTTTCAGATCGAATGTGGGGTCAGCCAGTTGTTCTGCGTTCACTGGCTTTTGCTTGTCAATAATGCGACGCGCTGCACGTACCATCAGCCCACCATCAATCGCCGCACAGCCTGCAAGCATTCCCTGCTCATCGATGCGGAAGGCAGCAACGGGGATTCCTTCAAGCTCACGAATTACCTGCGTTCCTTCGCCGAGCATCGATCCCACGCCTTCAACGTGGACCCCATGTCGGTCCGACCAGAACCAAGAGGCACCGTGTACCGGCAATTCTTCACCAAGCAGGGCGGCGGCAACCGTGGTCCCGGTGTTCATCGCGTGTTCCCAATGTTCGGCGCGGCGCAAGAGCGTTCCGTCTGCTAATCGTGTGCGTGCGGTGTCACCGATTGCGTAAACATTTGGATGGCTAGTGAGCTGGGATTCATCGACCAGAATTCCATTGTCTGTGTCTAGGCCGCTAGTAGCGGCGAGCCCGGTATCAGGCACAATGCCGATACCGACAAGCACCGTGTCTGCCTCGATGGCCGAGCCATCCTGCAAGGAAATGGTGTGTACTCCGCTGCCATCCACGGTGATCTCGGTAGGTACACCGGTGACCACACTGACGCCCTGCTGATCATGCATTTGGTGAAGACGGCGCGCCAAAACCTCACCGACCGCGGGAACCAGCGGGGGGTCCACCGGATCAATTAAGGTCACGGTGGCACCGAGCTGCAACGCTGAGGAAGCGACCTCGGCACCGATGAGCCCCGCCCCAACAATCGCCATGCGAACGCCCTCACCAAGTACGGAACGAAGGTGGTCCGCGTCATTCATGGTGCGTAATTCGAGCACCGTCGGCAGTTGACCACCAGGGATCGGTAGGCGTCGGGCGGTGCCACCGGTAGCCAAAATAATCTTGTCCGCACCGAGCTGCTGACCGTCTAAGAGCGTAACCGTGGGAGTATCAACGTCCAGTTCCACGACCTTACCGGTGATAACCTGCACGTTGTGGGTGCTGAACCAGTCTGCGGCACTTAGCAGAATTTGTGTTGCATCACGTTTGGCTAGCAAGTAGTCCTTGCTCAGCGGCGGACGGTCGTAGGGCATACCCTCGGGGTCAATGATGGTCAGCTTCCCGGTATATCCACGGTCTCGCAACTGGCGAGCCGCGGTGAATCCTGCCATGCCACCACCTGCAATGATCACTGATTCCAGTGCCATGATTTTCCTGTCCGTATTCGTTTTCGTGATTACCGTTTAGGCGTCAGCGTTAGCTGCAACATTCGGGTAAAGCACCAAGCCTTCATTGGTAACCTCAACCTTGTGGGTACGCGCGGCGATGGTCGCTGGCATGCAAAGCGCAGTGCCTGCCTTGAGGCAGAACTTTGCCGAGTGCACCGGACATTCCACTTCGGTACCTTCAATCCAGCCGTCCGCTAGCGAAGCTTCTTCGTGGGTGCAGGTGTCATCGAGTGCATAGAAGTTACCGTCTTCTGCATGGAAGACGGCAATGTCGTTACCGGTGCCGTTCTCATCGCCCGGAATAACCTTTGCTTCGCCTTCATCAATGTCATCAACGGATCCGATGTTCAGTGAGTTGCTCATGCTTCTTCCTTCTTTTCATGCCACGCAGGGGTGTTCATCAATTTTGACCAGTGCTTATAGAACGAGCGTCCGGCAGCATCTGAATACAGTTCGCTGGTCTTTCCCGGATACGTTCCGTCGTCCTTCTCCGATCCGATGCCCATCTGGAAGTTCAGCGGCACCTGGTTCGTGACAAAACCACGGGAAATTGCCTGAATTTCAGACCAGTTTTCTCCGTCATCAGCTTCGAAGATGCCTGAAGGGCCAAAGGTTCGCAGGTTGTAAAGACGCTGCGCGTCCTTCACGTCATCAGGCATCGACTTATCAACCAATACCCAAGCCCAGACCTCGATCTTGTCCGGTCCCTTTGGGTGCCAAACTCGGATGGAACCGTTGACTGGCAGGTAGGAGAAGTTCGGGAAAACCGTAGCATGACCAGTAGTCATTGGACCTTCGACTGCCGCGTCGCCGAGGCGTTCACGCAACAATTCATAGTCGTAGTATTCGTGGACTGGCTTCGCATCAAAGCGTGACTTCGGGTGGGTCGGAAAACCTGCACCGTGACCGTTTTCGCTGACAAACTGACGCCCCGGAGTGGCAACAATTTCCGGCTTTGGTCCACGCCCAGTCGGGGATAGCACCATCAGTGCCGATGCATGAGACATATTTACGTGATACCAGTCGGTAGCGAACTGCTCTGCAGCGAGCTTCCAGTTACCTTCCAATTCCCACTTCATCACGCCACCCATAACCTCGGTGCCCTCAGGATCTCGATCCAACATGGCATCCATGTAGTAGCGCATGTCGCCAAGTGTCTCTTCTAGAGGTTCAGCGTTATGATCCCAGTTGCCAAAGATAAGTCCCTTATACTCGTGGACCATTGGGACTTCAATCAGACTCCACTTTTTCCGGTCGAAGTCTTCCGGATAAGCCTGCTCGTTGGGGACACTCTTCAACGCTCCAGCGAGGTCAAAGGACCAACCGTGGTACGTGCAAGTGAACATCTTGGTGGCGCCCGCATCGGCACGGCACAGACGCACGCCTCTGTGACGGCAGGAGTTCAGGTAAGCACGGATCTTCCTGGTCTTATCCATCGTGACAATGACGGGATCTTCGCCCATAAACGTTGTGAAGAAATCTCCGGGCTTTTTGAATTGGCTGGTATGCGCCAAGAATAGCCAGCTTCGAGCAAAGACGCGTCGCTGCTCCTGCCCATAGATCGTATGGTCGGTGTAGATTGAACGATCTATCAGACCACCCTCAGAATCGACTAGGGTACTGACATCGATATTACGGGTTAGCTCTGCTGGTCGATCCATGCGGCCAATTGAAGCGTTTGCCTCTGGTTGAGAGGAACAATTATCAGCGGTGCCCATCTGCGTACCGTCCTTGCTCTGTTTTGGTGCCGCCGACTGCTGGCGACCTTGCTTAGTAACCATTTATCCACGTACGTAATGCAGAACACCAGCCACTGTTCCGAACCATAAGACCGGGCAACTTGTCAACAACCTGAACTCTGGTCATTTACTAAAATCTGCTTTTCACACCACTGATCACGGTGTTCCATCTGGTGGCACGGAGTAGATAGGCCGCAACTTTCTTTGGGTACCGTAAGCAAAATGACTGACTCATCAATCGAAAATTCAGATACGTGGCAGAACGCGGGCGTACTGGTTGTCGGAGGAACCTCCGGGCTGGGAGAAGCAACGGCGAGGGAATTCGCGCGAGCCGGTGCAATAGTTACCGTTGCTGGCCGAAACAGCATAGCCGGCGAAAGGATTGCCAAATCAATAGAAGGCCACTTTTGTACAGTGGATGTCATAGTCCCAGAATCAATTCAGGCGGCCCTGGAGCTGTCAGCCACCGCCCCGCGTGGTCTGCGTGCAGTAGTCAATGCAGCAGGGAGCGCAGTTGTGGAAAAAACACTCCATCGAGGAACTCCACATAAGTTGGACTCATTCTTAAGTCAGATTCAGATCAATCTCGTGGGTTCGTTCAATGTGCTTCGACTAGCTGCGCAAGTCATGGCAGAAAATGAGCCCGAGGAAGCCCTCGGCCGAGGTGTGATCGTATTGACGAGCTCTGTAGCCGGGTTTGAAGCACAGCGAGGACAAGTCGCCTATGCAGCAGCTAAAGGTGGAATTAACTCCATGATCTTGCCAGCAGCACGTGATCTCGCACGGGATAAGATCAGAGTTTTCGGCGTTGCACCAGGCGTCTTTGATACACCGTTTATGGATGTACTTTCGGAGGATGCTCGCAACGCCGTTGGCAACTCAGTTCCTCATCCAAGTCGGCTAGGCAAGGCAACCGAATTTTCGCACCTAGTAGTTTCGCTTGCTACTAATCCGATGGTTAACGGCGAGGTTGTGCGTCTCGATGGCGCGCTTCGGCTGGGCTAAGAAGAAAAACAACTCGTCCTTACCGTTTTTGGAACTTAGCCTCGATCGATTTCGACGGTAATGCAGCAGAACGTTCCGATGTACGGAACAAGGTTTAGCAAGATCTGAGTAATACAACTCACACTATTTGAAGCAGCGTAGTCTTGCTAGCCATTCGACTCACGCTCATCCTGTCTTCACCCATTCACCACACTCGGAGCACGCAATGGATCAAGCAACTACCTCGGCTCAAGAGCCTAAATCATCTAAGGAAACCAAACGGGCACTCGTGTCCAGCTTCCTTGGATCCACCGTTGAATACTACGATTTCCTGCTTTATGGAGCCGCAGCAGGTTTAGTATTCCCACACCTCTTCTTCTCGGATGAGATGGATCCAACTTTGGGCATGACCTTGTCCTTTGTTATCTTGTTGGCCGGCTATGTCACTCGTCCCATCGGTGGCATCCTCTTCGGTCACTTCGGCGACCGTTTCGGTCGCAAAAACATGTTGTTCATAACGCTGATGATGATGGGCATTGTTTCTGTCTGCATCGGCTTGATGCCCGGCTACGCCACGATTGGTGTAGCGGCTCCTTTGATTCTTGTGCTTCTGCGTGTAGTCCAGGGACTTGCCGTTGGCGGCGAATGGGCGGGGGCCACCTTGATGGCTGCCGAGCATGTCCAAGAAAAGAACCGAGGACTTGCTGCTTCGATCGCCGTCACCGGCGGTCCAACCGGCTCGGTACTCGCTACTTTGATGCTCGGTTTGTTCGCTGGCCTGCCACAGGATCAGTTCCTCGCTTGGGGCTGGCGCATCCCGTTCTTGCTCTCGGCAGCTTTGGTAGTTATCGGTCTGTACATGCGATACCGCGTCACCGAATCGCCTGACTTCGTCGCTGCCCAAGCGAAAGGCGAAGTGCACACAGGTGTACCAATCCTGCGCGTACTGACCAAATACCCGCTGTCCTCACTGTACGGAATCCTTGCTGCCGCTGGCCCGTTGTTCATGCAGGCGTTGTTGGCCATCTTCATGGTCCCTTACGTTGCGGAGACCGGCGTTGTCACTCGTCAAGAAGCGCTGATGATGCTGACAGTTTCTTCCTTCTTGCATATCTTCGCGATTCCGTTCTTCGCTATGCTCTCGGACCGCTATGGACGCCGCCCGGTGATGCTGGTAGGAGCAGGAATCTCCATAGCGTTAGTCTTCCCCATGTTCGCGCTCTTCAACTCCGGCAATTTCTGGTTGATCGCACTCGCCTTCCTGGTTGGAAATCCAATCATCCAAGCTTCAATGTACGGACCGATCGGTGCTTTCTTGGCGGAGAAGTTCGAAACACAGGATCGTTACACTGGTGTTTCATTGACTTTCCAGCTCGGCTCACTCGTCGGTGCCGGTACTGCCCCACTGATGGCTACGTGGTTGGTTAACCTCGACAATGGTGGTGGAACCAGCAACATCGCTTGGTACTTCATCTTGCTGATCGTGCTCGCTGGTCTGGCTGTACTACTGTCCAAGGAAACTCGCGGACGTGCAGAGCGGGCTGCTTCGCGAGCCGACGAATCCATCGACGATCAGGTTCTGGGCCGCTAGGTAAGCCGTTGTCCGCAGAACGTCAGCCAAAGACCGTTTTGCCATTGGAGCGCTCTGCGTCGCAGAGCGCTCCAATGTTGTGTGTGAGCACTTGACATCGCTGGTCGTTTCATCGTTTGAAACCTGAGGTTCTAGTTCGCGACCGTGGCGAATAGAGTGAATTTCAAGACCGATCCCACCATTTTAGGAGTTTCAATGACTATTCCGGCCAATGTTGAAGATTTAGATCAGCTAGTCAGCAAGTTCCTTTCACGTTTGGGCTTCGATGACATAGTGACCACCTTGGGGCTTGTACCGCATGCTGCCAATGGCGAAACCATTAGCCTACGCATGCCATTGCAGGATTCCATCGCGCAGGCCAACGGCATGTATTCGGCAGCAGCACTCTTTGGCGCGGCCGATATTGCCGGTACCTTCCTCGCCATGTCGGCATACGCCGATTCGGGCCAGTTTCCACTTGCCGTGCAGTCGAATCAGAATTACATGAGCAATTCCAAAACCGAGTACGTCGTGGCTACTGCAAAGATTCTTCGTGGCGGTGGCTCGGTGGCTGTCACCGAGGTCACCGTCGCAGATTCCGAAGATAAAGCCTTGATGCATGCGACGTTCACCTACGTCATCAAGGAACGCAAGCTAGGTAAATAGCCGCTCGCGTTCCATTAGATGGAACGCTAGGAAGCAATAGTTACGCGTAGTTCCTATCGTTGAGTTTAGGATCTATGCCGTTTTGCGGACCAGCAATATACGGCATTCGTGACCAAAATGAAGGAGTACCCCATGACAAAAACAACAATCCCGGAATACACCACCGACAAGTTCTTTGGTCTCGAAGACAAGTGGTTGCAGACCGCTGACGGAGAACTCACGCACTACCATGAGCTGGGAGAAGGCACCCCGATTCTTTTCCTGCACGGTTCGGGAACGGGTGTGACAGCTGCAGCTAACTGGTGGCTCAACCTTCCTCAGCTGGCCGAATCAGGTCGCTGCATTGCTATCGATTCTGTCGGTTACGGCCAGACCATCGCTGCTGAGGATATCCAGTACGGCATCAAGGAATGGGTCCGTCACGCGGTTCGCACACTCGACGCGCTCGGTATTGAAAAGGCCTGGATCGTAGGCAACTCGCTCGGCGGCTGGCTTGCATTCCAATTCGCCATTGACTACCCAGAGCGTCTGCTCGGGGTGATTTCCATGGGTACCGGAGGAGCAAAGCTCACGGGTGCGCTCAAGGGCCACTCAAATCCAACGCTCACCGAAGAAGGCATTCGTAAGACCTTGGAAATGTTCGTGGTCGACAAGTCCTTGGTGACCGATGAACTCGTCTCCCTGCGTTACCAGTCCGCGTTGAATGACACCGCCAGCGACCGCTTGGCTGAGGTTGTCGCTGCCCGAGACCGTGACCGCACCGAGCTTCCTTTGGACTTTGATGTTCTGGCCAAACTGGACATCCCGGTCTTGCTGATTCACGGTGTGCAGGACGTGGTGATCCCGGTTTCGCGTACCTGGGAACTGCTGAATCTGATCCCGAACGCGGACGCTCACATCTTCAGCCAGTGCGGCCACTGGTCACAGGTTGAACGTGCCGAAGAATTTAATCAGGTAGTTTCTTCCTACTTGAAGCGCCACGCCTAAAATTTCAAGTATCTAGTCAAAGAGATCCGGCTGACGCAGTTCACCTGTGTCGGCCGGATCTCTTTGATTTTGATCAGTTGGAATCATTTACACCATTGGACTACGCGCCTTCGGGAGCCAACACGATGTCGAAGCGAGCTTTAGCCCAGCTCGCTCCTCCAAAGTCGCGACCATTCGGAGTTGGAATACTCGCCGGCTACTGAACGAAGTCCTTCACGAGTGACTGTTTCACACCGACTACTGTGCCCTATTTCAACAGCTCATCTCCAGCGACGAAACTATAGGTCACCAAGAGACCTGCGTTTTTCCGCGGTCATCAAGAGATCTCAGAGGCTCGTTCGCTTCGGTGAACGTCCAATCGCTTCGAGCAATCTTGACTATCGGTTCGTCGTCCGGAATTGAGTATGGGGCCGGAGCCAGACCCCGAAACCGATAATATCCGTTCTCAATCTGCGGGCAGCGTCCGCAAAGTACGGCCTAAAACTGTATGCTCAGTGGTTTTGTCATAGTCTTCGTTGTTCAAGGTTGATACTCTTCGGTTCTTCGATGCGCTCCTGATACTGGTCAGCGATTGGAGTTTGTGGTCAAAAGTTCATGCTGAAATTCTGTGAGGCCGCAGCAAAATGGTAGGGGGAAACTCCGACAGCTTGCCAAAGTAGCCCTGGCTCGATCTCTGCCAGGGCTACCTTGTCCACGGCAATCAACAGGGGCGCTGCTTGACGCTGTTAATTTGTCCTCGGCCATAGATCTCGGCTTGTAGCCTTGATTAGGGTAGCCACCGCGCTTCACTGGATCCTCGTGGAACGAGCGGAAAGGCGTATCGTCCCGGGGTTTCCGACATTGTTACTTGATCGGTGACCCCTTGATAGTGCCCACTTGGGGTTTGCGCTTGGAACACTTCGGGATCCAGGAATGCATGTTCACCGACGGTAGCGCCTACCTTCGCGGCGTAGTTCTTGTCGAAGATTCCGAGCTCTATCAGCCACAGCGAAAGACGCGCAAGCGAGAGGTGGATCTTGTAACTGCCACCTTCCACCGACCTGCGTTTCAACGTGGCCATGACGGCCATGGATGCAAGCCATGACATAGCGTAGTCGTTGATAACAAAAATTTCCGTCAGCTGGGGGTTTTCACTGGTTCCCTCGCGGGAAAGGATCCCGGTGACCGCGCCAGCGTTCTGATCAAATCCCGTACGGTCAGCCCATGGGCCAGTGGGACCGTACAAGGACATCTCTACGTGGATGATCCCGGGGCGGATCTCGGCGAGGTGCTCTGCCGTCAAGTTGAAATGGTTTAGATAGCCAGGCCGGCGATTCGCGAAGAACACATCACATTCCCGAGCCAAGTCGAGCATCCTACTCATTCCTTCTGGTTCCCCGATTTCCAGCGTTGCCGAACGCATGCCCACGCTGGAGGTGCTGTAGATGGAATCCATTTCGAAGTCGAAAGGTCTCCAAATGTTCAGAACATCGGCACCGTGGTAGGCCAGGGTCCTACCGAGTCCTGCGCCGGCAATGACATGTCCCAAACCTAGGGCTCGCACGCCGTCCAGCGGTGATACTGGTTCCGCAGAAAAGGGTTCGGGTGCGGATTCTCCTATTTTCTCGATTTGAATCAGTGGGAGTCCGGCAAGGTGCGGGAACTGCTCGTGTTCGAGAAATTCTTCGGTACTGCGAACCACTGTGGCTTGGAGGCCACGTCGATTAGCTTCCTTCTCTAGTTCAAAGGAATCCCACCCGCGGGTGACTTCGGCGATGGCGTCATAGTTATCTGCGCAGCCCAAGAATTCAAGGGCTCTGGTTTTTGCTTTCGGGTAGATGTTAAGCAGCTGGATCAGGCGGCCGTCTCGGGTGGGGTACATGAATGACGGAAAGAACGGATTCGTCGGATCATGCGCGTTGACAGGTGGATACCCGTTGAGCAGTTCCCACTTCTGATCATAGAAGGGGCACAGACGATGCGGCACCCGACGCAGATCCAAGGACAGGTCTTGTCCCGTACCCGTGCGATGGCGCCATAGGTCGGCCGCAGCGACGGATTTGGCCATCAGCGCCACTCCGCCCATGGTTGCAAGCGGCCAAGGACTCTTCAATATGGGGTCCTTGCCGGAAAAGGTCACAGTTCCTCCCCCGCCTTTTGCGTCAAGTCCCACAAGGGACAAAATCTTTGCCAACTCTCGATCCGGATCAAGCACATCATCGGAGGTCAGCGGTGTGGCCAGAGAGGCCCGAATCTTTTGCTCGAGCGTAAGTTGTGACAGGGTAATCATTCCTTGGAGATCGTCGGGGCCGGCTGCGTCCGTGAGGAACTGAGTTCCTCACGGACGGCCGCGAAGCTTGCCTCTCGGCCGCTCGCTTTGGCACGGGAGCGCCGCTCGAAATCGACCCGGCGACGCTCCCGACTCCTAGTTTGCTGCGGCCTTGACCTTTGCCTCTATGGCTTGGTCCTGGGACTCGGCGTTGTAGAGCGCTTCCTTCCGTCCCCAGCCACCGGGGAGCAATGAAACCGAGACGACGGAGATCACAGAAACAATGATCATGTATATGGCTACGGCATCAGAGGATCCGTATGCTGCGAACAACGCGGTCGCGATCGTTGGCGCAAAGGCCGGTCCGGCCAGAGTGCCAAGCGTGTACCCCACCGATGCTCCGGTGTAGCGGACTTCTCGGGAAAACACCATGGCCATCAAGGATCCGGTGACGCCTGCGGCAGGTGGCATGGCAATGCCGAAGAGCAGGACGACAGCCGTTGTGAATCCCCAGGCGGTTCCGGTGTTGATCAGCATGAACGCCGGCCAGGTAACTACACCCATGGCGAGGACACCTATCAGGTACATGGTTTTGCGTCCGTATGTGTCCGATAACGCGCCAAACACCGGGTAAAGCACTGTGGCAATGACGGCTGCAATGAAGACGCCCATCAGTGCAGTGCTCTTATCCAAATCAACGACCTTGGACGCGTAATTCACCAGGTAGCTCATGGTGATGTACGCGTAGACACCTTGGGACATGTAGGTTCCCGCGATCAGGAAGATCTCCTTCGGGTGGCGCTTGAACGCCTCCTTAATCGGGAGCTTGACGATCGCATCCTTCGAACGTGCGGCGGCGAACGCCGGAGACTCGGAAACTGCCATACGAATGATGAGGCCGACCACTACCAAGACAGCGCTTACCAAGAACGGCAGACGCCAGCCCCATGTGAAGAAAGCCTCGTCCGGCAACTGAGAAACAGAGAGGAACGCCACGGTGGCCAGAGCTGTTCCGGCAGGAGCGCCAGTTTGAGGGAATGCCCCGTAGAATCCACGTTTGCCCTTAGGCGCATGCTCGACAGCCATCAGTGTCGCACCACCCCATTCACCTCCAACCATGAAGCCCTGGAACAGCCTCAGAAGCGTGAGCAAGATCGGGGCGGCTATGCCAATTTGCGCATACCCGGGGAGCAATCCCATGAGCATCGTCGCCAAGCCCATTCCCACGAGGGAGATGATGAGCATTTTCTTGCGTCCAATGCGGTCACCAAAATGCCCGAACACGATGCCGCCGAGCGGACGTGCCAGGAAGCCGACACCGAACGTAGCGAAGGACAACAAGGTTCCCATTACTGGTGTGGCTTCGGGAAAGAATAGCCGGGGAAAGACAAGCGCGGCTGCGGTGCCATAAATGAAGAAATCGTAATATTCGATAGTCGTGCCGATGAAGCTTGCCATCGCAACTTTAAAGGGACCGGCGGTACGCCGATCATTTTGATGAGTAGACACAGGAGGTCTCCAGAGTGAGAGCTGTAGGGAAGGTCGGGAATCAATGTCGCAATTCCGAATCTGGTCGGCACAACATCGTTCTTCGTGACTACTCTCACATGAAATTACTTAACTAGCAAATAACTTTTTTCAAATTCTCTCCACTTCCTCACCCTGCCCCTGACGTAACCACCATCACAGCCCTAGTCAGATTCCGTTTTTGACTCTCGGACCGCAGACACGAAAGCCCGCAAGCTTTCCGTAAGTTGAATAACGTCTCTGGGCTCCAACTTGCCTAGCAGCGTCCGCTCGTAGTCAGAGATGGACTCCACGACGGGCTGGAAGATTTCCAATGCATGATTCGTGGGTTCTATAAGATATCCACGCTTGTCATTTGGGTTCAAAATTCGATTAACAAGGCCGTCAGACTCAAGTTTCTTGATTCTTTTAGTCGTACCCGGAGCGCTAATCAAAGATTGGACCGTAATTTCGGTCGGACTCAATGCTCGTCCACTGCGCACCAGCACCGAAAGGATGTCGAAATCTGCTCGCGTCAATCCTTGTTGGGCCAGAACCTCGTCGCTACCCGCCTGAATCGCCTGGGCAAGGTATCTAATGCGCCCGGTAATTACCATTGGCGAAGTATCAAGCGCAGGCAAGATTCGCGTCCACTGTCGCTGAACCTCGTCAATGGAGTCTTTTTCAGAATTCAATTTACTTCACCAGCTAACTAGTTTAGGATGATTGTGACGGCACTCACTGAGGACTTCTTACTAAGGCAAGAAACATTCTCATTCATATAAAGCTAAGGCTTATCCATCAGGAAATAACAATCAGAATTCCTCATCCGCCGCCCGACCTAGCCAAGGAAACGACTAATGAACAATTTCACAAGCATCATCGGCGCTGCCGATCACCTAGATAATTCTTCGGACCACAACGAATTCGACACCGATGTATTCATCGTCGGAACCGGACCGATGGGCGCTACGACGGCTCTCGCGTTGGCGAGCTACGGTGTACGGACAACAATGATTTCCCAATGGTCTTGGCTGGCAAACACTCCGCGCGCCCACATTACGAATCTTCGAGCCGTCGAGGTTCTTAGGGATCTGGGGATAGAAGAAGAAGCGAAAAAATATGCCGTCTCGTGGAAAGAAATGGGCGATACGCTCTTCACTACTTCACTGAACGGGCCAGAAATTGCTCGATTGGAAACCTGGGGTACCGGAGATCTCCGTTCAGGGGACTATGTCAAAGCCAGTCCATGCACCATGCTGGACATACCTCAGACCTATATGGAACCACTTCTGGTCAAGAACGCGGCAGAACGAGGGGCAAAGGTCCTTTTCTCCACTAAGTATCTTGGCCATGAACAAGACGCCAACGGCGTGACAGTCCGCCTGCTCAATCGCGCCTCCGGTCAAGAATATAGTTTGCGCGCCCGCTACTTGGTAGGAGCAGATGGAGCCAAGAGCCAAATCGCCGAGGAACTTGGACTGGAGTTCGAGGGCCACACCGCCCGAGCAGGCACCGCGTATGTCCGATTCAACGCAGATCTGTCCTCCTACGTCGCCCATCGCCCCAGCATTCTGCATTGGATCATGAACCCTGCGGCTGATTTCGGCGAGATCGGCATGGGCTTGCTCCGGGCAGTCCGGCCATGGGACGAATGGATTGCCGGTTGGGGTTTCAGCGTGGATGACGGTGAACCCGATCTCAGCGATGAACGGGTGATCTCCCAAATTAGAACGCTGGTGGGTGATCCTGATCTGCAAATCGACTTGCAAGGCACGTCTACCTGGTACGTGAACCAACAGCATGCGTTGTCCATGTCGAAGGGTCGCGTATTCTGCGGTGGAGACGCAACACATCGTCATCCGCCAAGCAGCGGATTGGGATCCAACACCTGCATGCAAGATGCTTACAACCTCGCCTGGAAATTGGCATACTCTGTCAAGGGCTACGCCGGAGAATCTCTTCTGGATTCCTACTCTGACGAACGAACACCTGTCGGTGCCCAGATCGTTGCACGCGCTAACCAGTCCCGTTTGGACTATGCGCCGCTTCGAGAGTGCTTCAATACCGAGATGGGAGATGGAACAAAATCCATCGAAGCAGGACTGGCGCGATTGCAGGCACCGACCCAGGAAGGCGCAGACCTCCGAGAAAAGCTCGCCACATCACTGGAGCTGAAGAACACCGAGTTTAATGCGTTGGGTGTCGAACTAAACCAACGCTATTCCAGCACGGCAGTCCTTTCGGATTCCCACGAGGTGGAAGTCTTTGCGCTCGATCCTCAGTTGCATCTGCAGGCCACGACGCGCCCCGGTGCCAAGTTACCGCATGCATGGCTCGTTGGCGCCAACGGACGACGAATCTCTACATTGGATGTCACGGGCAAGGGTCGGTTCACCCTGATTACTGGTTTGTCCGGACAAGCATGGAAAGACGCCGCTCAAGATCTTAATCTTCCGTTCCTCGACACCCTGGTTGTTGGGGAAGAACAAATCAAAGATCCGTACGCTTACTGGGCCCGTGTCCGTGAAATCGAGGAAGCCGGAGCCCTGCTGGTACGCCCCGACGGATACATTGCGTGGCGCCAGATCAAAAATACCTGGGAGGCAGGCGAAGCCGGTAAGCAGCTTTCCCTGGCTCTGGAACAGGTCCTTGGAACCACTTTGGCCTCTCTTGTCACGGCTGGTTAGCCAAACTCGATTCATTTGCTCACTTCACAGAACACCAACGATTCAAAGGAAAATTCAATGACGCAGACCGCAATCCCGGAATACACCACAGACGAGTTCTTTGGTCTCGAAGACAAATGGCTACAGACCGCAGAGGGCGAGCTGACCCATTACCACGAACTGGGTGAAGGCACTCCGATGCTTTTCCTCCATGGCTCAGGCACCGGCGTCACCGCCGCAGCCAATTGGTGGCTCAATCTCCCGCAGCTAGCGCAGACCGGCCGTTGCATCGCCATCGACTCCGTCGGCTACGGCCAGACCGTCGTCCCAGAAGGAATCGAATACGGCATCAAAGAATGGGTCCGCCACTCGGTACGAGTTCTCGATGCATTGGGCATCGAGAAAACCTGGATCGTCGGCAACTCCATCGGCGGCTGGGTTGCCATGCAATTCGCCATCGATTTCCCTGAACGCTTGCTAGGCATCGTATCCATGGGCACCGGCGGCGCGAAGAAAACCGCTGCACTCTCCGGGCACTCCAAGCCAGAGCTCTCCGAAGCAGGCATCCGCCGGACACTTGAACAGTTCGTTGTCGATAAATCACTAGTCACTGACGAGCTCGTCTCCCTGCGCTACCAGTCCGCCTTGAACGACACTGCCAGTGATCGTCTGGTTGATGTTGTCACCGCACGCGACCGTGACCGTGACGCGCTGCCACTGGATTTTGAAGTACTCAGCAAGCTGGAAATCCCAGTACTGCTGATCCACGGCATGCAGGACGTCGTCATTCCAGTCACCCGGACCCACGAACTGCAAAGCGTAATTCCTACTGCCGATTCACACATTTTCAATCAGTGCGGCCACTGGTCACAGGTCGAACGCGCAGATGAATTCAACCAGGTGATCTCGGCGTACCTGAATCGCCACATGTAAAACGTGCTGTAGAAGATGAGGCGGTGCCCAAGTAACGCTCATACCGTTCTAGGGCACCGCATCTTCGGCCCCCGAAAGAATGCAACGCACTAGCCACTGCACCATGGAAATTTTAAGCTGCGTCGTCAAATAATTGTGCGCTGTTCCGACTGATGGAACACAAACTAGCCTCGCGGTTGCTTACCGAGTGAAATGTATAACAAGCCATCAGAGACTCGTTTAAGTCTGCCGCCAGTTCAAGGAGAACATCATGCCCCAGGCATTGCTATGTATGTCCCACAGTCCACTGTTGGAACACGTCAACCCACCAGCTGAGGTCAAAGCAGCCGTTGAGGCAGCCTTCGAAAAAGCCCGCGCCTTCGTCAAGGACTTCGATCCGGATCTGGTCATCAACTTCGGCCCGGACCACTACAACGGGTTCTTCTACGACCTGATGCCGCCATTCTGCATTGGCTATGAAGCCTTGGGCACCGGCGACTATGACTCGTGGGAGGGGCCCATCAACGTCCCCACGTCCATCGCCGAAGAATTGGCTCAGTACGTAATCGATCAGGACATAGACACCGCAATCAGCCGCAAGATGGAAGTCGACCACGGTGCGGTGCAGCCAATGGAAATCATGTACGGCAACCTCGCTGACAAGCCAATGATTCCCATCTTCGTCAATTCCGTCGCTCCTCCTTTCTGCAAGGTTTCACGCGTGCGCAAATTCGGCCAGGCTGTGGGTGAGTTCTTCAAGGACTCCGACAAGAAGGTCCTGTTCATCGGTTCCGGCGGACTGTCCCATGATCCCCCAGTGCCGCAGATCGCGACAGCCACCGAAGCGCAACGCGCATTCCTCACCGACGGACGCAAACCAACTCCGGAAGCCCGCGCAACGCGCCAGCAGCGCACCATCGATACAGCTTTGGCCTTCGCCAAGGGCGAGGCAAACATCATGGATTTGAACCCCGAATGGGATCGCGCGTTCCTTGAGATTTGCAAGTCCGGGGATGTGACTGGTTTTGATGCGCTCAACGCGGATGAGATGGACGCAGTAGCAGGCCACTCCTCGCACGAGGTACGCACCTGGGTGGCAGCCTACTCGGCACTGAAGGCCTGCGGTGACTACGAAGTCACCTACGAGTTCTACAAACCAATCAAAGAATACATAGCCGGATTCGGCGTAACGACAGCGGTGATTAAGTAATGACACAGGCTCCTCAGACAGGCGCAGCGGAATGGGCAAGCAACCATTCCTCCGAGGCTCCACGTAGCGAATTGATCAAGCGGTTGGCAGACGAACTACTTGTCGCCACCGAATCATTGGTTCCAGTTCCGCCACTGCGTGACCGAGTGCTGAACATGACCGTAGAGGATTCGTACCAGATCCAAGATGCGCAGTTGCAGCATCATTTGGCCAAGGGCCGTGTTCTTGCCGGACGCAAGGTCGGTCTAACCTCGCTTGCTATGCAGAAGCAGCTTGGTGTTGATTCACCTGACTTCGGCTACTTCTTCGCCGACATGGTTCACCACGAAGACGCACAGATTCCCGCAGATTCGTTCATCTCCCCCAAGGTAGAACCAGAATTCGGTTTCATCCTTAAGGAAACCTTGACCGGTCCCGGTGTCACCCGTGAACAGGCAGCCGCCGCTATCGGTGAAGTTTACGCAGCCATTGAAATCATCGATTCGCGAGTCGAAGACTGGAATATCAAGCTGGTGGACACCGTGGCCGATAATGCTTCCTGCGGCGCTATCGCTGTGGGCACCACCCCACTTGATGTGCGCATCGAAGACTTGGCTGAGGTTGAATGCTCGCTCATTATCGATGGCGAAAAGGTAGCTACCGGCAAGGGCAGTGCCGTGATGAATGATCCGGTTGCCCCGCTTGCTTGGCTAGCCAACGTGCTCGGTGAACAGGGAGTCTCCCTTGAAGCCGGACAGCTGATCCTGCCCGGTTCCTTCACCGGCGCTATGCCGGTAGTCAAGAACTCGACCGCAACCGCAGATTTTGGTGAGCTCGGTTCGCTGAAGATCAATTTCTCCTAGTAACGCCCTGCGTTACCCCACCATCCATTTTGCTCTGTAGCTAAGGAAGCTTTCCCATGGCCAAGAAAACAGCCGCCATTGTCGGTTCCGGAAACATCGGTTCCGACCTGATGTTCAAAATTATGCGCCGCTCGACCAACGTCGAGGTCAAATACATGATTGGTGTCGACCCTTCCTCGGACGGATTGGCTCGCGCCGCGCGCCTGGGCATCACCACCTCTGCCGAAGGTGTGGACTGGTTACTAGCGCAGGACGAACTGCCTGACTTTGTCTTTGAGTGCACCTCCGCGAAAGCGCACGAGGCCAACGCCCCGAAGTACAAGGCCGCCGGCATCCACGCCATTGATCTGACTCCCGCGGCTGTTGGCCCGTACCTGGCACCGGTAGTGAACCTGGATTCATTGACCGACACCATGAACGTGAACATGATTACCTGCGCCGGTCAGGCCACCACGCCAATCGTCGCTGCCGTTTCCTCTGTGGTTCCGGTGGAGTATGCAGAAATCGTTGCCTCAATCGCGTCGAAATCTGCCGGTCCGGGCACTCGAGCCAACGTGGACGAGTTCACCGAAACCACCGCGAAGGCATTGGAAGTCGTTGGCGGCGCCAAGCGAGGCAAGGCAATTATCATCATCAACCCGGTGGAACCACCGATGATGATGCGCAATACCATCTACGCGATGATCCCTGCCGAAGCAGCCGCTGCCGGCGAAACCCAAGACAAGATCCGTGCAGCCATCGACAAGGCAGCTGCCGATATCCGCGACTACGTCCCAGGTTATGAACTTCGCATGGAACCTCAGTTTGAGGAAGCCCGTGAAGACTGGGGCGGCTTTGGCCGTGTGGGCATCTGGGTCCAGGTCGCCGGCGCCGCCGACTACCTGCCGGAATACGCAGGCAACTTGGACATCATCACCGCTGCAGCTACCCGCACCGCGGACCTGCTCTCAGAGAAGATCGACGCCGCGCGCTCCGCCGCGTCGGTGAACTAGGAATTGGGGACGCACATCATGACTGCACCAATGGACACCACCTTTGACATCCGCCTGACCGACACCACCCTGCGCGACGGCTCGCACGCGATGAGCCACAAATTCACCGAAGAGCACGTCCGCTCGGTAGTCCGCGCACTGGATGACTCCCGCGTTGAGGTCATCGAAGTCACCCACGGCGACGGGCTGGGCGGCTCATCGTTTAACTACGGATTCTCGCTGACCCCGGAACTAGACCTGATCAAGGCCGCGGTAGACGAAGCCAAGCAGGCAAAGATTGCCGTGCTGATGCTCCCGGGTCTGGGCACCATCCATGACCTGAACCAAGCCCACGAGGTGGGTGCATCGGTAGCCCGCATTGCCACCCACTGCACCGAGGCAGATGTCTCGATCCAGCACTTCCAGCATGCACGCAAGCTGGGCATGGAAACCGTGGGCTTCTTGATGCTGTCCCACCGGGTCTCCCCCGAAGAATTGGCCAAGCAGGCACGCATTATGGCCGACGCCGGCTGCCAGTGCGTCTACGTGGTCGATTCGGCTGGCGCACTGATCCTTGATGATGTCTCGGACCGTGTCTCGGCTTTGGTTTCCGAGCTTGGCAATGATGCCCAGGTTGGCTTCCATGGCCACCAGAATATGAGCTTCGGCGTAGCGAACTCCGTGTTCGCCGTCCGTGCCGGGGCCAAGCAGATCGACGGCACGCTGATGGCGCTGGGCGCCGGCGCGGGTAACTCCCCTACCGAGGTCCTTGCCGCGGCCTTTGACCGCTTGGACATCAAGACCGGGGTTGATATCCAGGGTCTGATGGGTGCCGCCGAAGATATTGTGAAGCCATTCATCACCCGCATGCCGGTGATGGACCGCGCCTCGATCATGCAGGGTTACGCCGGGGTGTACTCCTCGTTCTTGATCCACGCCGAGCGTGCAGCCGAGCGCTACGGAGTTCCTGCCTACAAGATCCTCGAAGAGGTCGGCAAGGCCGGCTACGTGGGCGGTCAGGAAGACATGATTGTCGACGTGGCAGTGCAGCTGGCAACAGCTAAGTAAGTATTTCCGCAGTTCTTTGAATGCCGGGGTGATCATCTGATCCCCCGGCATTCATACGTTATCCCTGAACCATTGCCCGCTTCTGGCTTTTGTTGGGCCGTATAGGTAAACACTGGGCTAAGGATCAGCCATCAGTACTGATGGCCAAATATCAGCTCAGCTCAGTTTTCCGACGTTATTTTTATCTATTTGCGACAACAGAAGAGAACTTTCGTTCCACTGCGCAGTAACGCCGCTGCCTCGCGAACGTGATTGTAAGCGGACACTTGTATCCGTAGCCGTCTGCCTTGAGGCTTAGAATTTGGGATCCTAGGGGTTTAAGCATCTTCGCAGCAAGGAGTGTTCGTACGCCACTGGTAGACAGCAGCTCAGGCGATTCTATTGCTTTTGTGCCGTACCGGTTTGTGCTACTTCCGTTGGATGTCCAGCGAGCGGTAAAAGATGCCGCTTCGAATTCAAGGCGATCACGACCAAACAAAGCAATGCCAGAACGGTGACCGTAATCAGCAGCTCCATCAGTCCGAACCATTGGCCAAGATACGCAAGTAAAGTGGGCGCTAAGAATCCCGCATAGGCCAACATATAAAATTTGCCGGTCGCCGTTCCAAGGCGCTGCGGAGTACTCAACCGTTGTGTTTCAAGGAGACCAGCAACCATCATTAGGCCGTAACCTCCTCCCAGGCAGCAACAAGCGAGTAGTGCAAGCCATGGTGTCTGGAATAAGCCACAGATCAAAGCCAACAACAATCCGGCCACGCTCAATCCCAGCGCAACCAGTATGGCACGAGCCGAACGTGTTGAATCAAGTCGCCGCGCAATTGGTTGGACTGCAACTCCGCTACCCAAAGTCAGTGCGACGGCAACCGTTGAATAGATGAGCGCTTGCTCGCCGAGGTTGGCAAACAGGTTAGGAACTACCGCGAACCCGATGGTGCCGGCACCAAAAACCCAAGGAGCGCTAGGGACGATAACTCTGCGAAAACGTCGCTGAGCTCCCTCATAGGCATACTGCTGTATCCGTGCCTCCGCGTTATTGCCGGCCAGTGCTTCGGGTTTAGTTCCTGGAACGCGGAGCAAAAACAGCAATACGGGCAGGCAAAGCACGATATGTACCAGGTAGGGCAAAGTTGCCGGGAGCGGAGCAAAGTTCGCAATCATTCCACTGGCTATGGGTCCCAAACAAAAACCTGCGGTGGTAAACAATGAAGCTCTACGCGCGCCAGAACCATTCGAAACCGTGGGATTTGAGGTGGCAGGCGATAGTTCTTTGATCCAACTCGTTCCTGCGGCCATCGCCGCTCCGGTGGCCACACCCGCTAGTAAACGACCTAGATAGATGGGTAAGGCCCAAAGTGCACCAAACATCATGGCAAAACTAGCCGCAACAGTTACAAGTAAGGCGACCACCGTGGTGCTTTTGCGCCCTATCCGGTCTGAGATTCTTCCACCGAATAAAAGCGAAGGGATTAATCCGGCTACATAAATCCCCAACATGGAGGTTACCTCTAGCTGTGAAAATCCGTAATCTTCACGGTAGAAAACCAGCATCGACGCGAATTGATTGGCACCCCATCCCACAAGAGTCAATGCGATAGCAACGGGTAGCCACCAACGAGAACTGTCAGCCACTATTGGACTCCTTTATCGATTCGCGTCTCAGGAATGGAACGGTCCTAACTATCTTCGATGATGAAGCACTCCAACTCCATAATGCGTCCCACTGTACGCAACACCAGCTCCATAGTCTTCTCCACCGAAGGAACGGATACTGAACCCCAATGAAGAGTAAATGCTCAAGTTCTTCGATCTCGTCATCAGGGTGCAAACGAATGAAGGTGGGGCTCCCCAAAAAGTAGGATCGAATGGATTTTTCAAATTTATAGGGCCCAGACAGATCTGTAGTGCTCCGCATCAGAGTTGATTGCGTCTTTTGTGCCAGCGGGTCCCAGAACTGCGAAGAAAAGTTAGAAGGAATTGGCCAAGCAGGCACGCATCATGGCCGACGCCGGCTGCCAGTGCGTCTACGTGGTCGATTCGGCCGGCGCACTGATCCTTGATGATGTGTCAGACCGTGTCTCGGCATTGGTTTCGGAGCTGGGCAACGATGCCCAGGTTGGCTTCCACGGCCACCAGAACATGAGCTTCGGCGTAGCGAACTCGGTGTTCGCGGTGCGTGCCGGGGCCAAGCAGATCGATGGCACGCTGATGGCTCTGGGTGCCGGCGCGGGTAACTCCCCTACCGAGGTCCTTGCCGCGGCCTTTGACCGCTTGGATATCAAGACCGGAGTTGATATCCAGGGTCTGATGGGTGCCGCCGAAGATATTGTGAAGCCATTCATCACCCGCATGCCGGTGATGGACCGCGCCTCGATCATGCAGGGTTATGCCGGGGTCTACTCCTCGTTCCTGATCCACGCTGAACGTGCCGCCGAGCGCTACGGAGTTCCTGCCTACAAGATCCTCGAAGAGGTCGGTAAGGCCGGCTACGTGGGCGGCCAGGAAGACATGATCGTTGATGTCGCAGTACAGCTGGCAACAGCCAAGTAATTCCGCTTTTCCCTGAGGTAAGTCGCCGGGCCCTTTAGGGTACCGGCGACTTACTTTTTAAGAAGATGCACGACGTCGGCGGGCTGAGCCCAGATGTTTAGAGTCCATTTTCCACGGCAATGAGTGCTGATATTTTGGATCTCGTTCATGCTCTGATTTTGACTTTGAGATGGGACGGAACGTCACTAATGCCTTAGTGCGTTAAAGGATCACCGACCGGATTTCGAAATACGGAATCCTTGTGGTCGCCGTCACACGCTACTGCCTATGCTCTGAAGACAAGAAGCTAATTTGTTTGTGTATCGCTTCCGGCTGGAAGTCGCTCGCTAACCAATACCGAAGGAGTGCCGTCAGGTGCGTTCAAATTCAAAGTTTGCAAAGGCAGTGGGCCTCGTCAGCACGCTGGCTCTCATCGGGTCTGTCGCCTCATGCGCCGCTCCGGCGGCCTCCGACGCTGCACCCGCAGAGATTACATCCATCACCGTGGGAGCCCCTCCCAGCCTGTCTGGCATCGGGATACACACCGCGGTAGCAACCGATGCGTTCAACGACAAAGTTATCAAGGTCAGCACAGCAGCAAACCGATCAGCCAATGAAGCAATCCCGCAATTGCTCAACGACGGAATTCAGATCGCCGTAACCGATACGGTGACCTTCATGCAGGCTCGTGCGCAAGGCCTGCCGGTCAAAATCATTGCGCCCGCAGCGGTCCAAGACACCAACGGTGAGCCAGGCGTCATGGCGGCGGCAAGCGTGGTCGCCGCCGCCGACAGCGACCTCAAATCTGCTGCGGATCTTGAAGGGAAGCGCGTAGGAATTCCAGGGCTCGGGACACTGACATGGATGAATATTCGTGCAGCCATCGATGCGTCCGGAGCAGACTCAAGCAAGGTTGATTTCATTGAAATCCCTCCAGCTCAAACCATTGAGCTGGTCACCCAGGGAGAAGTAGATGCAGCAACTCCCAATGAGCCTTTGGCTTCAAGTGCAATCGCGGGCGGCAGCGTAAAGCTCGTACAGAACACCGACGCACCAGGAAACAAGGGTGTTCCAACAGTTGTTTACGTAGCAACTGAAAAGTTCATCTCGGAGCATCCGGACGCGATTCGCTCCTTCTCCGAATCAATCCTCGCCAATGGAAAAACCGTTAACGAAGATCGTGACGCTGCGTTGAAAGTAGCGACGGAAGAACTGAAATTCGATCCAAAAATGGTCAAGAATGCCTTTGTTCAACGGCAAGGCGAGTCAGCGATCAAACCTGCTGAATTGGATAAAATCTCCGAGGTTGCCGTCCGCTATGGAATTCTTGATGAGGCACCAAATCCTGAGGATCTCCTAGCTAACCTAGGCTAACCACGCACCCATTCAACGGTCTTTGTCAGTGAAGATCGCAGCGATCCCGCTAAACATAGTAAGCCGGATAGCCACTCTAGCCCAGTGGTTATCCGGCTTTGTTTCTGCTTGGGTTAGGGTCGGTGCGGTGACAGGGCATTCTCGGCTTAGGCCGCAATGCTGGTCCGCCGTTGCATGCTGTCCAATGTAGCTCCCGCCCGGAGAGCAGCAGCCTCATCGCGGACACACCGAGCGCCCTTAGCCTGCCGTCCTTGATTCCCCTTCAGCCTGCGACTTGATCCATCAAATGAGCCCCATGGAGTCGCGGGTAAAGCAGATTGGCTCCGACCTGAAACCAGGTCGGAGCCAATCTAGGGTGTATGTTCAATAAAGCTGGAATGAGTTCTTGATCTAGTTCTGTGCTGTTTCGGCGAGCTGCCCAACTAGTTCAGGTTCTGTAGTTTCAAGGCTCAATACCTGCGCCAATTCGGACACATCGGAAACATTCTCGAGCTCAGCGAGTAGCTCTAGTGCCCGCTGGGCGTTTTCTCTCGAGATGTCTTGGCGGAAATCGACGTTCCTCCAGAATTTCTCGACAATATCCGCGTAGGTCGCCGGGTTTTCCAGCCATCCGGAAGGCGGGGTAGATGCAGTATTTTCAATCTCCTTGCCATCGGTTGTTTTAACTCGGATTTTCGCGGCGTAGAGGAAACCATCCTGAAGGTTTGGTTCAAGGACCACCCGCTGAGACAGTTCCACAACCTGTGGGTCTCGAATCGCTTCTCCCGTGAAGTGACCCAACTCAGGCTTACCACGATGCAGCGAGTTCGCTAAGGCGTATGGCAGCGAGAACAAGAATCTGGCTTGATCATCGTCATTTGTCGGCGCTTGGTTGAGGAAATGGTCCATGAGAGGTGCATGGACTTCGAGAGTGACCGACTCGATGTTCTCCGCATTCAGTCCGTGCTCTTCATGCAACTCAGTCGCGCAGTTTATGGCGTTGTGGTTTCCATAGCAGGAAGGATGTAATTTGTGTTGGCCATTTACGTAGAAGACTTGCCCCAGGTCGATCAACGCATCTTCTGGATGTGGATCAGGCGTGTAAAGGTGATAGAAACCCAAGCGGCTTTCCAACGCGTCATCGACCCCTTTGAAACCAGTCTGTGACAGTTGGCAACTGAGGATGCCGTTGTAAGCTGCCGTGGCGCCGGGCAACTTAAAACTTGCCACCCCATCCCAGAGTCCTTGGTAGGTTCCCGACAAGAGATTGATCAAGATACCGAAGGCATTACGCAATTCATCGTGGGTCAGTCCCAAAAGCCGTCCGGTTATTGCAGCCGCACCAAAGGCATTCGAAGTACCGCACACCTCGAAATCCTTATCGAAGTTAAACGTATTGCTTACCGAAATACGGGCGGCCAGGTCTCCGCCAAGAATCGTTGCCGCCAGCAGCTGCTCGCCGGTGGCGTTCACGAACTCACCAACATTGAGCGCTACCGGAACCGTGGTGCTCGCGACATGCCCCACCATTTTTCCGGCGTTTTCACCCTCGGGTTCGGGTCCACAAACTTCAAAGTCGAAACTTCGAGTTTGCAATGAGTTGATCATCGCCGCATGGGCAAGCGGAAGCTTTTCGTCGCTGGCCAAGATACTTGCTTGCGGGAATCCTCCCATATTGCT
Source organism: Glutamicibacter sp. BW80 (assembly GCF_002332385.1). Taxonomy (NCBI): domain Bacteria; kingdom Bacillati; phylum Actinomycetota; class Actinomycetes; order Micrococcales; family Micrococcaceae; genus Glutamicibacter; species Glutamicibacter sp. BW80. The sequence continues at coordinate 58,808 of NZ_NRGV01000011.1, forward strand.
TAACACCTGAGATACGGCGTCGTTGCCTTCGGCACCGCGGCCGGAGAGGTTGCATCCCAAAGCATCGATGAGGTTCATCTTTGCAGCGTTGATATCTGCACTGCTGAATGCCTCAAACGGCGTTTCCAGAACGTGGCTTACTAGCCGATCAATGAGTAGCTGAGACATTTTACTGAGCATCCTTTATCTAGAACTTCGACGTGAAATGGCCGGTGGCGGGCGTTATCCCCCGCCACCGGCCATCTTGGTGATTTTTTCTAAGTTGCAGTACCTAGACGGACTGCTTTGCGAGCATCAGTGGATTAGTTAATCCTGCAGTGCCAGAAGTCAGCAAATCGGGACTTCCAGGATTGACGTTCGCACGCTCTCCGTACCAGGCCAGGCCATCGGGGAAGTCGACAGGCTTCCATTCGATGGCTTCCCAATCTTCATCAAAGATGAGGAACCCGCCGGCGTACAGCTCAACTCGGTGTCCTGAGCCTGGATCGTTCACGTGCAGGTACGTTGCTTGGCCAATGCCGTGTTTGCCTGGTCCCCAGCCATATTCGACATCGAGGTCGCGAAGGATGTCTGCGGCGGTTAGCGCATCAGAAGCACTTTCGAGGTTGTAGGCAAAGTGGTGCGACTGGCCCTTCTTCTCTTCCTGGTTGGCAACGATGGCAATATCATGGCCCTGTGGAGTCACCGAGACCCACGAAGCGAGCAGGGTGTCGCTGTCAGGCAGGTTGGAGAATTCACGCCGTTTGAATCCGAGGTGGTCGCGCATCCATTTCTCGGCCTGGTTAATAGTCGACGGAGAAGTCTGGACATTGAAGTGGTCCAATCGGCGGACACCCAATCCGCGACGGGTGGAACTATTGGACGGAAGCCGAGAGCGCAGGTGCTCCGGGGCTTCGGGCTTGTCCATGTCATAGTACAGCTCGAATGGGTGCTCTCCACCTGGCAACAGGAATCGCACAGCTGTTCCGCGCCCGGTCTCGGTTCCCGCCGGGATTTCAAGGGCTTCGACTTCCAAACGCTGAAGGTTCTCGTAAAACAATTCCACGTCTTCAGGTCGCTTGGTGCGGAAACTAAACGAATTGACTCCGCTCTCTTCCTGCTGGCGCAACACCAATGAGTGGTGCCCCAATTCTTGGTACGCACGCAAGTAGGCGACGTCGCCTTCACGCTCGACTTCTTCCATTCCGAGGATGTCGCGGAAGAACCACAAGGACTTTTCGATGTCTTGGGTACCCAAGTTGATTCCGCCGGCATGAGAAATCTGTGGACCTGGATCGTATCCGTCTGAGAGCTTGGACATGCTGTTTTCCAATCTTTGAGTTGGTAATTGTGTGAAAATTTGCGGGATATCAGAAAACCCAGGGTCGTTGCTTCGAATAGCGGTACATTAGTTGCCCGTAAGATTCGGAAAATCCGAATTCTTGAACGGTTGCCCCTAGGTCAGCTTGTTCAAGAACAGAATCATTGATTTATGCGGTCAGGAGCTGCAGCAGCACGCGTCGAGTGGCGGCCATATCAGCGGCAGTGATCTCAGCGGTTAGTTCATCGTTGAAGTCCTTAGCCCGTTCTTGCAAGAGCTTGCGCTTTTTTCGTCCCTCGTAGCTCAGTCCGAAGCCGCCCCTTACCGGCATAACCAGACCGCGCGATATCAGGTCACGGACTGTGTCTTCAACCGCCGCGGTACCCACCAAGGCACCGAAGGCTAGCTGTTCGATACTGTGTGGCTCAACCGCCAACAGATTAAGCGCCAGCGTTTCAATTGCGCCTAAACCTAGCTGTTCGCGATGTTCTTCAAAACGATCCCAGATTGCGCGTTCAGTCGTGCGCAACAAGGAAACGAACATCGGATCGACATCAAGGGTCCCTTCTTTCCCCGCGTACTGGGCGGGCACATCAACCTGAGGATGACCTTCCGTAATCCGATACTGGCCTTGGCAGAACACCAGCGGCTCTCCGGCCAAGCGGACAAATCTACTGACCCGACCCACGATTATTTGGTGGTCTCCGGCAGAAACCGTGTTTTCCACGGTGCATTCAAACTGCGCGATCGCCTGGTTAAGCAAAGGACTGCCGTTTGTCCCAGGTTGCCATTGGACAGCGTCAAACTGATTGTCTGCTGGACTAGCGAACACGGCGCAAGCTTGCATCTGGTCTTCGGCCAACACACTGATTGCGAAATTCGCTCCGGCGGTGAAAACGCCTCGATTCCGTGACTCGTTGCGGATAGACCAGCTGATAAGTGGTGGATCAAGGGAGATTGCACTAAACGAGTTGACTGCTAGCCCGACCGGCCCTTCCTTGGTCATAGCTGTTGCTACGGTGACACCGGTAGCAAACTGCCCTAGAGCCCGACGGAATGCACGAGAATCCAACGAGGGGTCGCCCTGTTCAACAATATTGGACAGCTCTTGTTCTGATTGAATACTCACCGTAACTGCTCCTTGTCTGACGCCGATTTATTCTGTGTCTGGAATTCGGTTCTGAAACCAGTATGTGAATGGGAAAGCCTGCTCGTCTCTAGCTTTCCCGGATTTCGGAATCGGTCACTTGAAATTCCGGATACATTCCGAAGTGTGGAATGAGGCTATTTATCTGCGCACCAAAGCACGTACTTTCAGTCGTGAGAACTCTGCGGAACTCCCACCGATGATTTGCTAACCAAAAATTGGTATGGCCAATCCAGCTATATTCATCTCCGCGACGAGACGTTAACGGCTCTGCGGAACAGCAAATCGATATTCTTTCGATGCGCAGCTTTCCCGTAAATATCGATCCCACAACCATCCAGCAGCTTACGTTTACCCCTAGTCAAGGAAGTCCGATGACAGTCGTGGAAGGTTTGCCCAATCCCAGCTCTGTCCCACCAGTACGTGAGCCTAAAGAGACATCTATCATCCGCGCTTTACAACTGCTTGATGTCTTCATGGGTGACCGAACGGTATGGGGTGTAACAGATATTGCCCGCCAGGCCGGCTTACCTACTTCAACAACCCATCGGCTGTTGTCTCATCTTGTTGACGGCGAAGTGGTGACCAAGGATGGCCCGGACTATTCACTCTCTGGGCGCTTATTTGAGTTGGGTTACCAACTGGAATTCACCCGCCCCCAAGGATTGCGGGACGTATCCGGTCCATTTCTTGGTGAGCTATTTGCAACCACGGGGCTCACAGTCCATTTGGCAGTCCTTGACCGGGCTCAGCTATTGCTGGTCAATAAAATCTCCGGTTTGCATACCTATCAATCGAAATATCATGTCGGCGCCCGGTATACAGCGACCTGCACGGCACTGGGAAAGTCCATGCTAGCTTTTGAGGACGAAACCGAGACGCGAAGAATCATTGCCCAAGGCTTGCCTCGGCGGACACGGCATTCGCTGACTCGCCCTGCAGATTTTCTAGTCGCACTGGCTGAGATCCGTAAAACGCGGCTGGCATTCAACCGGGAAGAAAGTTACCTCGGTGAATTTTGCGTGGCTACTCCCGTGCTCCGGTTTGGGAAGGCCATAGCTGCACTCAGTCTTTCGGGAAGTCCCGCACAGCTCGAATCACCGCAGACCCATGGACTGCTGATCCGTATAGCCAATGATCTATCCCAAATACTTGACCGTCAGGTGCAGCTGAAATAAGTGCACCTGACCATTGCTGGCGGTGGCTTTTCCTCATGCAAGACCTTGCAGGCTCTGCCCCAAAGGATTTCAGACCTGCATCTTGAACTGATTATTCCAGCTACTGGGAAGAGTGCTTTTGCTGGCGTACGCACACTCATAGATTGATCTCACCGTCTTCCACTGATACGGGTTGATCAACTGAGGAGTAACATGCAATCGATCATCGACAGGCTAGTGCAGCATGTCTTGGACACTCCCTTCGAGGCTTTCGGCGCTGATGTTATCGAAGCTGCCAAAATGCGGTTGATCGATGCGCTGAGCTGCACTGTTTCCGGCGCCGGAGCACCTGGCAACGATGCGGCTGTCTCGGTCATTCGCGCCATGGGGGGAGCACCTCAAGCAAGCGTTATCGGGTCGAACGAACGTCTGCCCTTGCCTTACGCGGCCATGCTCAACTCACTGCAAACTCGTAGTTTTGACTTCGAAGTTTGCGGACCAGAACCCGAAGGCATTAACGCCGGCAAGATGGTTGGCCACGTCGCCAGCACCACCGAACCTACGGCACTGAACGTTGGCGAATTCGTCAACGCCAGCGGAAAAGAAATGCTGGCAGCCGTCATCCTCGGTGGTGACGTGGCAGCCCGCGTATCAGTGGGTAACACCTTTAACTTTGATGCAGACTTCGAAGTCTGCGGCACGTCAAATGCTTTCGGCGCCGTAGCAGTCGCAGGTCGCCTCATGGGGCTGTCCCACGATGAACTGCGCAATGCTTTTGGCATCGTGTTGAACCTGCTCGGGGGCTCTTACCAAGGCATCTGGGACGGCGCTGATTCGTTCAAACTTCCCGGTGCTATGGCCGCCTACAACGGAATTCTCAGCTGCCAGCTGTCGCAAGCCGGATTCAACGGTGTCAAGGATGCCTTCGAAAGCCGCTTGGGCTACTTCCACTTGTATGCCAAAGACCCGCAGCAGGAATCCATGATGGCCGACCTAGGCAAGACCTACTATGTGCGCGGCCAGCACAAAATGCATCCCTCGTGCTACGGAAACCACAACCCCATCGAGTGCTCCGTAGCATTGCGAGACGAACACGGCTTTGAAGGTGATGACGTGGTTTCGGTGGTCATCGATGTACATCCAAAACGCATCGATCATTTCCTGAATCAAACGCCGACCGCCGATGATCATCAGCCGAAGTTCCTCTTCACCATTCCCTACGGCGTCGCAAACGCGCTCTACCGGGGTTTGCCGGAACTGGAACACTACGATGCCGACGGGATCCGCGATCCAAAGGTACTCGATCTGGCCACCAGGGTCACGCTGGAGCCGAATCTGCCCGAAGGCAAGCTGCACGCAATTCGCCTACGCGTCACGCTCAAGGATGGCCGCGTCGTCGAACTCTCCCGTGATAATCCGACCGGCTGGCTAGATAACCCGGTGACCCATGCGGATGTGGTCAACAAATATTGGCGCAACCTTCGCTATAACAAGCAGATCTCCGAGGACCAGGGCATCCTGGCTCTGGAGCTCATCAATAATCTCGAGACAGTGCAGAACGTCAACGAGCTGTCGCAACAACTGACAGTCTCAACCACGACGCAGAATACCGAACCTCAAAAAACCTTCGCCTAACAACCTCGGTAGTTAAGCAAAAACAATCACCATCGAAAGGAACTGAAATGTCTGTCACCGATTCCGCTGCTAACGATTCAGCAACACGCACCGAATTCAACCCGCGTCTGGCTCACCTTGGTATTTTCTGCAAGGACTTGGATGCAATGATCGAGTTCTACTGCCGTGAATTTGGCATGATCATTTCCGATGCTGGCCTCGGCAAGTCCGGCAAAGCTGGAATCCAGCGCCGTGGCGCCTTCCTCACTGGCGACGCCACCGAACACCACCAGTTGGCATTGATTGAAGGGCGCGAAGAGGGAACTCCCCCAACGACCGCACAGATTTCCTTCCTCGTGCCAAACCTCAATGAGCTGCGCGCCTTCTGGCGCCATGTGGTCAAAACCGGCATTCCGGTGCAGGTCGTCAAGAACCATGGCAACGCCTGGTCCATCTACATTGACGATCCAGATGGCAACATGCTGGAAATCTACACCCACTCCGAGTGGTACTCGACCCAGCCATTGGGCGAGCCGCTGAATCTTGATGATTCAGAGGAAGAGATCCTCCGTCAGACCAACGAATTGATCAAGCAGGATCCAAACGCCCGCCCACGCGTCGAATGGATGGCGGAGCAGGAAGCCAAGCTCAAGGCAGCCCGCGTCGCCCTAGCCTCATGAGCGCCGAGAACTCGGGGTTCCGAAGCATTTGGACGTATCTGAACCGCACTGAACACGTTCTGGGATATATCCAGGCGGGCAACGTTCGCACACGGTATATCGAAGCTGGCGATCCCACTCGGCCCACGTTGCTGCTGCTCCATGGAACAGCGGGAAGCCTTGAGAATTTTTGCGCCAACTACGAAACCCTGGCAGAAAACTACCACGTGCTGGGCATTGATATGCTCGGCTGCGGCTACACGGATAAACCTGAATTTGACTACCAAATCACGGATTATGCCGAGCATGCCATAGCTTTTCTCGATGCCAAGGATATTGCCGATGCTGCCATCATTGGTGTCTCTCTGGGCTCCTGGGTTGCCTCGCGGATGGCACTTGACCATCCTCGGCGGGTCCGCGCAGTGGTCGCTCTGGCCCCGGCGGGCATCATTGTCGACGCTGAAATGGAGAAAAAGTTCGGCGAGGATGTACGCAGACGACGCGGCGCTGCCGCGGCGGAACCCTCATGGGCTTCTGTCACGTCAGCCATGGAGAAACTGATGCTCAATCAAGAGGACTTGATTGACGACCTGGTTGCTGTTCGTTTGGGCATCTACCAGCTCGAAGAAATGAAACAGGCAATGCCTCGCTTGTTGGCATTCAGTCTGGGCGGTAACCACCTGAGTGATCAACAATGGGCCTCGGTAGAACAGCCGATGCTCGTAGTGGCATCGGTTGACGCACCAAATATGTTCTTGGACAACGCCTACGCCATCGCAAGAACTGTTCCTAATGCGCAATTGGTTGAGATGCCAAATTGCGATCATTGGCCGCAATTTGAACAACCAGAGTTGTTCCACAAATTTGTACTTGAATTTCTGACCAACCATTTGAATTCATCGGTACCGGCCACGAACCACGTGACTCGCTAAATTACATCTCAATATTCCGGTTACAGGACTCTTATAAAGGGCCTGTAACCGGATTTTTCTTGTGCTCTGTCGGAACCTGGTTATACGTTTGTTCGAAGCGGTAGATCCGTGCCTGCGACTAGTGTTCAAAGTTGTCATTCTGGAGCGCGGCGGTTGACTTTTTCCTTGCAACACCAACGCGCGCGGCCTACGGATTCTGCATCGCGCTCAACAGTCCGGCTAGCAGCAGAGCTGCTGTGTCAGCATTCCCGGGAACTACGAGTACACATCGCTTTGGCAGCGCGACTGCCCAATTAGTGAACCCGCACCATCACTGCACTTCATGCTGTTGAGCTCAGGGATCTTTGGCTTACTCGAGCCTTGCAGACTCGGATGACGAAAGTTCTTGCTTCACTGTCCGGCTAAGTTCTGAGGGCAAAGCAAAAACCTGGCAAACGTGAGATTGCGCCCCACGTCTGCCAGGTTTTAGGTGCCTAAACCACAAGTTCTATTTGTAATAGGCCAGGGTTCCGAAGTCCTTGAATGGTGCTGCCGGCAGTCCAAACATTTCCTTTACGTATGCTCCTGCAGCCATCTCCCGACCGGCTGAGCCATGATTACGCGCAGCCATTAGGTCCCTAAAAGTCTGCTGCAATGGATTAGCCGTCGAGGTAGCAGCCGCACCGGCGACCGGCCATAATTCGGCAAATTGTTCAAAACTCACCGCGATCAGATTTGCCGTTTCAAAACGCAAGCGCATACGACGTTCCGGTGTTGCGTCTTGACCATTACAAGCCAAGTCGAATAGCTCGCGCCACGAATTCAACTGACGATCCCGAAAAGCCTCCACGGTCGACAAGGCGGTGGCAACCTTTAGATGCAGGAATGGATTCTGTGCCACTGGCGACCCGGTACCCTGCGAGGTCAGTCGCTTCTTGGACTGCTCAATGAAGGTCTTGATGCCGTTCAATGAAGTACCCACCGCGGTATTTGCCGGGGTGGAATTGAACAACGACATAAATGAGCACCAGTACAATGGGGTATTATTTACCAGCCATCCCAGATTCTCATCTTTGTAATTGTCTTCGAAGAAGTGGGTGCGGTACTCGGGAACAAACACGTCCTCCAAGGTCACTGCCTTCGAGCCGGTGCCTTTCAGGCCTTGGACATCCCAACTGTTGTGGTCAATCGCTACATCTTCAATCGGCACCACATGGGCTTTATCCCGGTTACCCAGGATCACCCACTGCGCGTGGTCAACGCCCGAAGAGAATGTCCAGGTTCCGTTGAGCACAAAGCCACCATCAACCTCGGTCACCTGCCCAATCGGAGCAAAAGAACTAGATGCACGAGTATCAGGACCATCTGCCCAGAACTCATCCTGCATCCTCTCGCTCATCAACGCGATCTCGAACGAATGGCAATGCAACTGCCCTGCGATCCACGCAGCAGAACTATCGGCCTCTGCAATGCGCATCACTCCTTCAAAGAAGGCGGCGGGAGCCATTTCCAAGCCCCCGTAACGCAACGGGGTCAAGGCACGGAATAAACCAGTTGAGATCATTTCTTCCACGGTTTCGTCTGAAACGCGTCCTTGTTCCTCGGACACGCCGCGGCGCGAACGAATCGAGTCAACAGCCCCATCAACCTTTGCCAAGAACGACTCACCCTCTGCAATAGCCCGTGCCCGGTACTCTGACCAGTCAAGGTCACGAGCGGAATGGTCGATTTCTAGCGGTTCGTTTTTAGCACCTAATAAGCGTGACATTTTGTCTCCTAAAATTTTGTTGTAAATACCAGTAGCTAAGATTTCTCAGGGTTTAGGACGTTAACAACGTCATGAGTACCTGACGTGTAGTCTCCAAATCTTTGGGATCAACCAGTTCCAGCATTCGGTCGTTGAACCCCGTCGCGCTAGCCAGCAGCGCGGCCCGGGTTTGCCACCCCTTCGCGGTCAATTCATATAGTCCTGAAGCGTTCTTCGAAGTGATTCCCTTAGCGTCCAGATCCGACAAGGTATCTTCGATGGCATCCACTCGCATCAAGGCACCAGCGGCTAATTGAGCCGGGTTTGAGGGACTTAGATCCAACAAGTTAATGACTCGGGTTTCAGCAACGTCTAGTCCCAGCTCATCGCGGTACTCCCCGAATTGCTCCGAGAGGTACTGTTCCGTGGATTTAAGCAACGAGACGAACAGCGGCTCGTCGGTAGTGTTGCTAACCCCGTTGCTCGAAGAACCTGACGCCGCGGTGTTAGCCAGCTGGGGATGTTCGACTGCGACTTTGTACTGTCCTTGGGAGAAGAGCAACGGGTCTCCGCTAAAACGCGTGAAACTATGCACCCGACCGATGAGAATATGGTGGTCTCCACTCAGATGAGCTTCTTCAAGAGTGCACTCAAAATGTGCGATAGCTTGGTCTAGCAGAGGGTCGCCATGTGCGGACTTGGTCCAGGGGATTTCACTGAACTGTCCTTCCTGAGGACGTCCGAATACGGAGCAGGCGTCTACCTGGTCATCGGCGAGAACGCTGACGGCAAAGTGCTCTCCTTCGGCAAAGGCCTTTAAGTTTTTCGACTCATTGCGGATGGACCAGCTCACCAGTGGCGGGTCTAAGGATACAGCCGCAAAGGAGTTCACTGCCATACCAACAGGGCCTTGCGGCGTATCGGTGGTCACCACAGTTACTCCGGTGGCGAATTGGCCCAGAGCCCGCCGAAAAGCTCGCGGGTCGTTCTGGGGGGCATTCTGCTCTTCAATGAAGCTACCGTTCATATCTTTGGAATTAGTTGTCACGGTATTCTCCTTAGTCTGGACGAGTCGTGTGTTGATGGTTCAAAAAACAGTGGGAAATTTACTACTGATTCACAGTATGGAGTTCCGCGTTCACCGTGCACATAGGGTCTTCCAGATGTTGGAATTAGTGCGACGCACCCGATTTCCCAGAGTATGGAAGGGGTGCTCGTTCTTGGACTCTGTCATAGGTACTCTCGGTGACAGTCACTAACTGCTAGATTTTAGAAGGTTCTTCCATGGCACGCATTCCGTATTTCAATTCCGAAGACGCTTCGGATTCAATCAAAGAAGCATTGAAGGGACGTCGCCAGATCAACATCTTCAAGTTGATTGGTCAGTCAGATAACGCAGCAGCAGAAGTTTTCAACCTAGGCCACAAGATGAGTAAAGGAAGCTCACTGGATCCAGTGTTGCGGGAAATCGTCATTCTCCGCGTTGCAGCATTGACCGAGGCCAAATACCAAGCCCATGAACACCATGCAGTTGCACTTCGAAACGGTTTGAGCGAACGAAAAATTGAAGCCGTCGCCAAATTTCCGCTCGGCGATGAGAGGGATGAACTTTCTCAATTCGAAGAGCAGTTGATCGGCTTTGTAGATGCCGTGGTGGGGACTTCTACCGCCCCTGACCGGCTCTTTGAACCCATGTATGAGCACTTTGGTGACTCACAAATTGTTGAATTGGTGTTAATCATCGGTTTCTACATGATGGTTGGTCGCGTTATGAATACCTTCCAAGTTGAGCTCGAAACTGGTGCTGTTCCAACGTTTGATTATTAATCCGGAAAGCTTGCGCTTATTGCTCCAAAGACATTCCCGCGGGGTGCAGCGCCGTGGATAACATCGCGGAGGCGCGCTGGAGCAAAACATCCGTGTCATAGTTCTGACCGAAGGCGATAGCCAGTATCAACCCTTCGGTCAGAACCGTGAGTCCCCAAGCGGCACTGGTAGCTTGCGCGCTGGGCAAACCACCTGAAACCGTGAGCCATTGTGCCAGCGTGTTTTCTTGTTCTGCCAAGGCCTCTTGGATGCTGATACTAGCCGCTGCCGGCGGTGTCCGGTGCTGCAATTTCATCAATAGTCCGGCGCGCACAGTTTCTCGATTTTGCATTCCGGCGCGCACTCCATCAATGAGTGCTGTTGCAATATGCGAAATGGTCTCTTGTCCCCCAACAAAATCCTCGGGAAGAGGCATCGCCATTATGTTTAAGAACGGCCCGGCCACAGCGGCTTCCACTAGGCGGTCTTTATCGCTGTACCGCCAGTAGACGGAGCTACGTTGCATGCCAGAACGTTCACAGATACGAGTCAGTGTTGCGCCCTCATAACCACGTTCCGAAACTAGTTGCCGAGTCGCACTGAGCAAAAATTCGTGGGTGCCGAATTTCGTTTCGTTAGAAGATTGGTCGACTATTTTTTGTTGAGGTACAACTGATCTTTTTCCTCGGCTAGGCTCCGCAAAAGCTCCAACCAGACATGCGGCAACGAATTCTGACTTTTGTTCGAGATTGACTGTGGTTAGTTCGGTGTCAGAAATGTAATGCCCATCCAAGAACGCTACCGTCAACTGCATCATCTCGATTCCCACGGCGTTGGGATCATCCAATTCATGCAATTCTGCGACGTTTTGCCACCACTTCTGCAGCGAGCTTCTGACAGCTCGACGGCGATTTTGAAATGGCTCTTGAACTACGCTCTCATAAGCCGAGCCTTCCAAAGCCACCATGAGGCCCAAACGCACCGGACGCTCCGTTTTGGCGCCCTTGAGTTGATCAACCATGATCCTTTCAAGCTGCTCTTGCAGGTTTTGGCCTTCTTCGAACTTCACCCATTTTTGAATTCGCTCGACTGTTCGCTCATAAGTGGACTCCAAGGAAGCCGCAATTAATTCATCTTTTGTCTCAAAGAACCAATAAAGAGAACTTGCAGGTTTTCCTGTCGATTTGGAGATCTTCGAAATGGTGGTCGCATCATAACCAAACTGGCTAACCAGTGCCGCGGTCTCAGCGAGGATCGAACGCAAAGTTGATTCGCCTCGCGCATTACGTCGACTGCCATTCATGGATCCTCCATCAGAATCAGTAAGCCCTAATCGGCGGCACTTCACATAATTTTCAACGTTCATTGAAGGGAAGCCTCAAATGTGAAAATCCCCCTTGCGACACTGTACTAACCGCTATAGTATCTATACTAATCACTACAATAGTGGAATAGAACACACTGTCAAATGATGTGTAACTCCGCAGATATGGGGCGACGATGACCACAACAATTAGTCAGTCTGACGCGAGTGGCACAGCTTCGACTGTGCGTGCTTTGCAATTGCTTGACGTATTTACAGGCGACAACTCACTGCTCGGTGTCAGCGAAATTGCTCGACTGGCCGGGTTGCCTACGTCCACAACTCACCGGTTACTCTCCCACTTGGTCCGGGGGGAACTACTATCCAGGATTGGCACCGACTATCGTCTGTCAGATCGCATGTTCGAACTCGGTAACCAGGTTTCCTATAACCGTCCGCATGGGGTGCGCAATATTGCAGGACCATACCTTGGTGAAGTTTTTGGAATCACTCGTCTCACCACTCACCTTGCAGTTCTGGAAGGCTCTCAGATTCTTCTGGTAGACAAGGTCTCAAGCCTGCAAAGCCGACCAGCACGAGCCACAGTAGGCGGACGTTATTCAGCTGTTTGCACGGCACTTGGAAAATCCTTGCTCGCGTTCCAGCCGGAGCCACAAATACATAAGGTAATCGCCACAGGGCTACCCCGCCGCACACGTTATTCGATTACCCGGCCTAGCGATCTGCTCAATCAGCTTGCAGAGGTCCGAGCATCGCGACTAGCCACTGAACACGAAGAGAGCACCTTGGGACAGTACTCTATCGCGAGCCCAATCTTCCATGAAGGAAAAGCCGTTGCATCCATCGGTATCTCTGGTGGCGTCAACGAAGTCGATCTTCCGAAGCATCGGGCCCTTTTGGTGCGTGCTGCCTCCCAGATTTCGAATGAATTGCAGCGTTCAAGCGGCAACTCCTGATTTTGTATTTGCGCGCCCCTACCCCCGACAGGTTCAAACTTGAACCGGTCGGGGGTTTTCCACGTCTTGAGTTTGTTCGATGAACGTGCACGCGTACGCGTGAGAACGGTATATTTCGGAATTCAGAGGGTAATCAGCCATAACACCGTACAGGTTTTTGAGCGCTCGTAATGCCGGGAGAAGACACAGACATTTCGAGAACGCAGCGGCGGGACAAGTCCTGACATGCAAGGTCTGCAGTGGGGGCCAGAAACGATTCCATAGGACAAAAACTTCCACTACTGGCAGGTTGCCTCAAGCGGTGAAAGCGACAGCCTAGTTCCATATGAACATTTCGATACCTCATGAAACGTCCTGAACGACCGATGGTGCCCACCGCCTGGAAGATCCAGCAGTCAGCCAGCGGAGTCTGAGACAAGTGCACAGCATGATCGACCAGAATGCTCTTGAACGGCTTCGATATTTTGCATCTCGGTGGACGTTGAAACACCGTGCAATAGATGCTTAGCGTAGTCTGACTCCAAGGTACGCACCAAGACCACTGTTCAAGCGGTCTACGACAGGTTGGAGCGTTAACGTGGCATCCCCCCTGGGATCCCAAAGCTTGACGCACAAAATCAAATGGTCTCTTGGGGACAGATGGGATTAGACCCAGTTTGCACTCCAGATCATGAATAGCCGAGAAAGGGACGCGAGATATTCTCACGTCCCTTTCTGATGGCTACAGCCGCATTCGATTACGCGACATTGATCGTATTAGCCCGGATCTGCTGATAGACCTTCGAGCGAATTTCGGCAAATCGCGGGGTAGCCTTCGTCTCGATCTGGTCACGGTCTTCGCCGAGACCGGTTTCCACCAAATCGACTACGCCCGTAGGAACACCGCCCAGAACAAGAACCCGGTCCGAGAGATACACCGCCTCGTCGATATCGTGCGTAACGAGCAGGACCGTGATCCCCAGATGCTTCTTGATCTTTAGCGTGAGGTCTTCCAAGTCGGCGCGGGTCTGGGCATCCACCGATGCAAAGGGCTCATCCATCAGCACAATTGCCGGCTCATAGGCCAGCGCTCGAGCGATGGCCACGCGCTGCTGCATGCCACCAGAAAGTTGCCACGGATACTTCGAGACATGCTTTTTCAAGCCGACCTCGTTTAGTGCAGTCATCGCCTTCGTTTTGCGCTCGGACTTCGACTTGATCTTGTTGCGAAGCGGGAGCATCACATTGTCCAACACGCTCATCCACGGCATCAGCGAACGAGAGTAGTCCTGGAAAACGATTGCCATCTCCGCCGGCGGCTCGGTCACCACCTTGCCATGCAATCGCACCTCGCCGGTGCTAGGTGCCGAAAGGCCTGAAAGGCACTGCAGCAAAGTGGTCTTTCCTGCGCCCGATGGGCCGACGATGCACATGAATTCCCCGGCCCGAACGCTGACGTTCAAGTTGCGCAGAACTTCGTGTGTTCCGTAGGACTTGCCTAGGGCCTCAATGCCAAGCAACTCTGCACCAACTTCGAGCTTGCCCAGAGCTTTTACCTGTTCCATAGTTTTTTCGCTTTCTGAATTTTGCATTGATTCGCTAACCGTTCTTCTGGTGATGCCACTTCAGTGCCACACCTTCGAAACCTCGGAAGGCGAAGTTCAATAGGTAGCCCAGCAGACCGAGGATGATGATGCCCGACCACATGTTCAACAAGTTGAAGGTTCTCTGGGAATCCAGGATGTAGTATCCAAGCCCGTTCGCGGAACCTATCATTTCCGTGACCACCATGACGACTGCGGCGATTGCGACGGAGATCCTCGCGCCCGCAAAAATCTGTGGGGCCGCGTTGGGCAAGTAGATGAACCTGATGCGATCCATCACGGAGAATCTATAGGACTCTGCCACGCGGAGAAGAACCGGTTCAACGGAACGTACTCCATCAATCGCGTTCAGGAGAATCGGCCACATCGAGGCGAGGGCGATCATGAAGATCTTCATCTTGTCGTCAAGTCCCAGGAAAATGATTGCGATTGGCAGCAATGCAACACCGGGTGTTGCTCGAAGAAATTCAAGAAGTGGCCTGATCGATTCCTCGAAGCGAGGCAACAGTCCCAGTAATATGCCACCGCCCACGCCGACGATTACGGCGAAGCCCAAGCCGGCCAGGATACGCCCAAGGCTAGGAAGCAAGTTATCCACGATGCCTTGGAAGAACCACACTTCACCGGTTCTTTCAAGGATGTCTGCCAGTGGCGGGAAGTATATTGAAGTACTACTTGCCGATAGAACCAACCAGAGTAGTACCAGAATTATTGGCAACCAGATTTCCCAAAGTAGGATTTTTGCGCGTTTCATACCTTTTGTTCCCCTCGGATAATCGGGTGCCACCATAGGACTTTGCGTTGGAACAAGACAACGATTGAGTTGATGACAAGTCCTAAGACACCTGCTGTGATGGTGTATGCAAATACCTCTGGTCGACGGTAAGCCTGTTCCATGGCGGACAATTCGGCGCCAAGCCCTGGGGCTCCACCGATGTACTCTGCCGAGATGGTCATCAGCAGCGCCATCGTTGCCGAGAGACGTAGACCGGTCAAGATGAACAACGAGATGCTCGGCGTCCAAAGGAATCTAATTCGCTGCACGGTGGTTAGCCTGAATACTCGCACTACCCACTTATGCAGCGGCTCAATCTGCTTGACCGCATACATTGACTGAATCATCAGTGGCCACACAGCTGACAGTACAATCATGATGATTTCCATGCGCACCGTCGTGCCGTACATTAAGAGCACCAGCGGAAGGAGCGCGATGGTCGGAATGGTCCGGAAAAAATCGATAATCCACCGAGTGCTGCGCGATGCTGCCAGCGAGGCTCCGATCAGTAAGCCGAGCGGAATACCGATGACCGCGCAAACCACCAGGCCTAACGCCCACACTGAAACCGTCTTGCCAAGGGCACCCCAGTACGTGCCAGTTTGGATCAGGTCAAACAGTGCTGAGAGGACTGCGGCCGGAGTAGGGAGGCTTCCAGGTTCAACCAACGAACTGATCGCGATCAAATGCCAAATCACCAGCACCGCTACGATGGCCAGCGCTTTGTAGTACCACGGTGTACTGCGTTTTTTGGCAGATCGCTCACGAGCCTGCCTTGTCTTCTGTTCAGCGTGCGGGGCATGTGCCTTACGCTGAATCCTAGAGTCCGTTGTCATTTGAACCTTTATTCCTCTACTGTCCGAAGTTTGCCAGTAGATCAGATGCTTCTGGCACTTCAGTCAGGACTTCATAGTGTGTTGCTAGATCCGAAACCTTCTTCAGGTTCTCTTCTGTGATCGGTTCTTCGCCTAGAACCTGAACGAAGGCATTAGTCAGCTGTTCTGGGGTGAAATTCAGTTCGGATACGGCCGTATCGATGGCAAACTTGCGGTCATCATTGATCTTGGCGGATACGCTCTGAATCGAGTCTGCGAACGTCTTGATTGTTTCTGGGTTGGCGTTGATGAATTCTTCAGTTGCCATGTACACCGAGGTAGGTGCGCCCTGATTGCCAGGTGCATCGGTGTTCATCACCAGTTTGACGTTTCCGTTGCTGATAGCCGTAGAGGCCAGCGGCTCATTTGGTGTCGAGGCATCAACCTCCCCTTGAACAACCAGATCAACGGCCTGGGCAGGAGGAGCTTCGATGAACTGCACCTTTGAAGAATCGCCGCCATCGGCATCAATTGAAGCGCGGATATTCATCCAAGTCTGTGTTTTCAGAGCAGGAACTCCGACTTTTTTGCCTTCTAGGTCCGCAGGGCTGTCGATCTTGCTGTCGGCTTTTGCAATCACGCTGGCCGCAGACATTTCTTTCTTTTCGCCGTTGGTCGACTGCACTCCGGCAGGAGACACGATTTTAACCGGCAGACCCTGGGAACGAGCCTGCATCGCGGTAATGACATCAACCATCGCGATTTGGGTACCGCCGTTGAGTAGTTGTGGAATCGCTTCGTTAGCGGATTTGTTTGGAACCGCGCTAACGTCCAGGCCAGCTTCTTTAAACGATCCATCTGCTACACCAGCATAGACACCAATGCCTGACAAACTCGGGGCAGCTCCCACGACGAGTTTCGTAACTTCCTCGCCGTTCGAACTTGCCGTGTCAGACCCGCCGCATGCGGTGGCTAGTAGTCCCACCGCAGCCAAGCAGGCCACTACTTGGAGTTTCTTTAATTTGGGGGTAAAGATTCGCATTGGCTTTGCCTTCCTATGCACGTTGGTTGGCCGAGGGCGGCCTAGGGCATGTCACCCATTTTTATAGCGTCTAGTCCAGAGAGTCTAACTACGGATTTGTGGCGAAGACCACGTACTATTCCGGATGCTGAAAAGCAGAAATTTGAGGGGTGCCCGGATGCCTCCATAAGTTTCACGGAAGACGTTGATAATTGAGCGCTGCTACGCCAGCATTACAACCCGTGTAGCGCTCTGACCCGAAATCAATTTACCTCTGCAATGCGGCTCCTCTTTATTACCGGTGTACCTATTAAGCCGTTTTCCTGCCTTCGGGCACCATTGATGCCTATCCGATCTCTTGTAATCGTTGGATTGAGAGAGCATGAGCATCTGGGTTGAATACACAGCACAGCTTGAGTCCCTGGCCGCAAAATCTGATGGCGTTCACCCAATTGTTGATCCGAGCGCCTACTCCACTGGCCGTTCGCCGTGAGTCTTGTTGGTGAGAGACAAGATACTCAGCTAGACACAACTACTTTTGGAACCGAAAGCCACGTTTCGCCCAGCAAGTTCCATTCCGCGCAACACCCACGCGTGAATAACGCATGCCTTGTGTCACTATTTACATATGGATAAGAGCGTCGCACGCACCGTCTCACGAACTGCTGGTTCCCAAACGCTTGCCCGCGGGCTGACAATCTTGCGCCAGGTCGCCGACTCCTCCGATGGGTTGAGCGCGACCGAGGTGGCACAACGTTCAGATGTCCATCGCACAGTCGCCTACCGAATACTCAACACGCTGTGCCATGCGGAACTATTGCACCGTGGCGAGGACAATCGCTACCGCGGTGCCGCTGGCCTGCTTTCCTTGGCGGCCGCTGGCCATCAACATCTTCGCAATGTGGCGACTCCCCGGCTGCGCACAACCGCCGACGAACTTGGGGTTACCGTCGCTCTTCTGGTTCGCGAAGAAAATAAAGCCATTTCGTTGGCCGTCGTTTCTCCGCGCGCCGGCACCTACCACGTGGCCTTCACCGAGGGCTCCCAGCATCCGGTCAGTCGTGGTGCTGCAGGACTGGCTCTACTCGCGGCTGAACTGCCATCATCCGAAGACTCCGACCAGGTCAAGCAGGTCCGGGAGCAGGGTTATGCGCAGACCTTTGGCGAAGTTGAGGCCAACATGCATGGACTGGCCATTCCGCTTCCTGGCGCGGGCGCGCGCCCCGCCGCCTGCCTGAATGCCATCACTCTCCACGAGCAGTCCGCGCTTGATTGCATTGAACCGCTCAAACTTGCCGCCGCCCGGTTGCTGGATGACCTCGATGCATAGGCCCGATGCCGGGTTGGGGCAAAACGTTCCGGCATGCAGAACACCTGCTTTGATCCAGAGCACACCTCATGGTGTGATGAACCACAGGTTAAGTGCATATGCAGTTCACTACAGTGCGTTATTTACACAATAAGTGAGGGTTAGATGTCGTCAACGACTACCAGCGAAGTCCTTATCGTCGGTGCAGGACCAACCGGACTGATGCTTGCCAACATCCTTGGGATGTATGGCCGGACGGTTACCGTCCTTGAGGCTCGCGATACCCTCATCGATTACCCACGCGGGGTAGGCCTGGACGACGAGTCGCTGCGCACCATCCAGACCGTGGGGCTGGTGGATGAGGTTCGTCCGCATACCACCCCGCAGCACATCATGCGCCTGGTCAATGGCCGCGGCAAGACCATCCTGATCAACAATCCGCAGACCGACGAGTTCGGCTGGGAACGCAAGCACGGCTTCATCCAGCCCGAGGTGGACCGCGTCCTCTTTGAGGGTCTCTCGCGTTTCGAGAACGTCCAGGTGCTGTTCGGCCACGAGGTACTCGACGTCACCGAGACCGCGGACTCCGTCACCACCCGGGTCAAGGTCCTCGACGAGCACGGCAATGAGTCCGAACGCAGCTTCGAGGCGAAGTACATCGTTGGCGCCGAGGGCGGCAAGTCCCCGACCCGCAAACGCCTGGGCGTCAGCTTCGAGGGCGAATCGCCCGCGACTCGCTGGCTGGTGGTCGATGTCAACAACGACCCGCTGGGCACCCCGAATGTCTTCCTCGGCGCCGACCCGGTGCGTCCCTACGTTTCCATTGGCCTACCGCACGCGGTTCGCCGCTGGGAGTTCATGCTGCTTGACGATGAAACCGAAGAGATGGCCACCGATCCTCAATTCGTGAATCGAATGCTGGCCGATCATGTGCCGGACCCAACGACCCTTGAGTATATTCGCCGCCGGGTCTTCACCCACCACGCCCGTGTGGCAGGCGACTTCCGCAAGGGCCGCCAGCTCATCGCCGGAGACGCGGCGCACCTGATGCCCGTCTGGATGGGCCAGGGGTGGAACTCGGGCATGCGCGATGCGACAAACCTCGGCTGGAAGCTCACCTCGATCCTTGCCGGCCAGGCCGGCGACGAACTGCTCGATACCTACACCGCCGAGCGCAAGCAGCATGCCAAGGCCATGGTCGAGCTGTCACTGACCATGGGTAAGGTCATCAAGATGACCAACCCTGCCGGTGTGGTACTGCGCGATACCGCGGCCAGCGTATTGAACCTCTTCCCCTCGGTCAAGAGCTACTTCGCGGATATGCGCTTCAAGCCGATGCCGCGCTACACCGCAGGGGTGCTCGCGGATCCCACTACCGCGCAGGCAGGCAGCGCCGAGGCTACGCTGCGCAGCAAACTGATCCCGGTAGCCACCGCCAACACCCGCGTCTCCCCCGTAGGCGTCCAGTTCATCCAGCCAAATGTGCGCACCGACGAACTGGGAATCGGCAAGCTCGATGATGTCGTCGGCAACTGGTGGACGCTGCTCGTCTGGGGCAATGACCCAATCGACGTGCTGCCGGCGAAGACCATCGAAGACCTGCAGGCGCTGGGTGCCCGGCTGGTCGCGGTAGTCCCGGAGACTCAGTACGAATGGGCCAAACGCGATATGAGCCCAGAGGTCCTCGTCGTTTCGGACGTGACCGGACGCTTGAAGAAGTGGTTTGACGACCGCCCCACCCCGATGGTGCTGCTGCGTCCAGACCGTTTCGTCGCCGGTGCCTGCCTGCACCAGGATGGTCCGCGCACCATCGCTGCGGTGCTGAATTCGATGAGTTTCAAGGGTGCCATGAGCCACGAAGCACCCAAGGCTTTCACCGGCGCGTAGCCCGTCAACCCGCGCGCAATGAATCGCGGCGTGGTGGCATGACCTCGAAACGGCCCCGTCCCTGCCCTCAGGGGACGGGGCCGTTTGCTTGGCTAGCCGTTCAGCGCGCTGTAATCCAGGGCGCCGCCGGTGGCGGAATCTCCGTAGGTTTCCACGTGGACGTGGTCCATATGCCGGGTGGTGTCATTCCAGTTGTCGGTGAATTGGGTGCCGTACTTGCCAGAGGTCGAGTACGGCTCCCAGCCCTTCGCCTCGGACAACCAGATCTTGTCCTGCCAGATCAGGTAGTGGACTCCCAGCTGCTTGCGGTTATCCAGCAGGAACTGGGAGATGCGGTCTCCGGCGGCGATTCCGGCGGCGCTCTGGTAGTTGCCGATCATCGCGTCCACGGCTTTGCCGGAGCTGTGGCCAACGGATCCGGGACGCACCGTGCCCAGCGAGGTGAAGTCACCGGCGAACAGCTGCCGCAGCTGCTTGATGACCACTTGGGTATCGCTGCGCACCGGGTGCAGCTCTGCGGTGCTCAAGTAGCGGGAGCTGACGTATCCGGTGCCGACGCTGCTGGTCACCTTAGCCCAGCCGTTCTGCGCGCTGATCAGCTGCACGCGCCCATAGGCCGGGAGAATCCCCTTGCTGGCGTAGCTGGTCCCCGGGCCGGTGCGCAGATGCAAGCTGCCGGTTGTCCAGCGGTATTGCGCGCTGGAGGGCTTTTCGTCGCTCAGGTAGTCGGCACTGACGTAGCCGGTGCCCTCGGAGGCGGTCACCTTCGACCAGCCCGCCGTAGTCAGGTGGACGGTGAGCTTTTCGCCCTTCGGGATCACGCCGAGGGAACGGTGACTAGTACCTGCCCCGCTGCGCAGGTTGAGGTTCGCGGTGGTCCACTGGGTGCTGCCCCCGATAGGGCGGACGCTGTCGTCCTTGTCCTCGCCCTTGGGCTGGCTGTCGCTCTTGGCGCTCGTGGACAGGTACGCGCTGCTGGCCCAACCGGTGCCTTGGGAGGAGCTCACCTGCGACCAGCCGCTGGAGGTCGTGTGGATGGTGACCTTCTCGCCCTTGGGGATCACGCCGAGCGAACGGTGGCTGGTTCCGGCCCCGGAGCGCACGTTCAGGTTGGCCGTGGTGTACGCGGACTTTTTGGCGGTGGGCGGGGTCTTTGGTTCGGTGTTCGAGGCACCACCGCCCAGGTAGGTCCGGCTGACCCAACCGGTCCCCTTCGAGGAGGAGACCTGGGCCCAGTTGCCCGAGGTACGCAGCACATTGACCTTTTCGCCCTCCGGGATCACGCCAAGCGAGCGGTAGCCGGTTCCGGCCCCGGTGCGCAGATTCAAGTTCGCGGTCGTATAGCGCGAGCCCTCCGGGGAGTCCGTCTTCGGGTTGCTTGGCTTCGACGAAGACCCCTTCGAGGTCAGGTAGCTGGCGCTGGACCAGCCGGTCCCCTTTGACGAGGACACCTTGGCCCATCCCTTGGATGTCTGCGAAACGGTGACCTTCTCCCCCTGGGGGATCACGCCGAGCGAACGGTAGCCGGTCCCGGCCCCGGTGCGCAGGTTGAGGTTCGCCGTTGTGTAGCGGACCGAACCGCCCTTGGAATCCGTGGTGGACGAAGTCTTTTCCAGGTATGACCCAGCGGACCACCCGGTTTTCCCGCCGTACTTGATCTTGTTCCAACCATTGCTGGTCGCCAGCACGCTGAGCTTGGTGCCCTTCGGGATCACCAGCAACGTGGCTGAGGAGGTTGAGGCCCGTTCGCGCAACCGCAGGTTTGCCGTGGTGCGCTTGATAGTTGCCGATTTGGCCGTTTGGACGGTGAGCTTCGCCGTCGGCAATGAGTTCGGCACATCTGCGGATGCCGGTGGCGCTGCGGCTGCCTGAGCGCCGGTTCCGATTGTCATGGTCACGGCCAAGGCCAGTGCTGCGGTGCGTCCCGGATTCCTCATAAGTCCCTACTTGCTATCAGTCGGCGGCGCTCATCCATCACGGTTCATAGGGAATCTGGCAATGTCCGAGCGGCGTGTGCTAGTTCTTTCAATCGGCACCCACCCCATCAGGAAAGCCGCCCCAAGCTCGCCACCGAAAGTACTTCTACGCAACACCTTTCCATAATCTGGCCCGGCTTGCACATCATTTTCCCGGTTTGTCGTCTTATCGCGCGCAGACGTAAGCTGGCTTACTTTTCCGATGCATCAGGCGGTCCACTGGCCCCTACCCGGCGTGACCCGTGGTTCCTCCCCTGCCGAATTCCAGCACGTAGGCTTAAGCACATGGGCATCGAAAATTCTCAGTCACAGATTTACTACGCGGTGGCTACCGCCCGCGAGGTCGAGCTGGCGGCGGAGAAATTCGGCGGTCCAGAGCGGATTCTTGGCACCGAGGCGAGGCGCGCCACCGACTTCCTGCAGGCCGAAGACCGCGCGGCCTTCCTCGGGGCGCGCACGCTGCTGCGCTTGTTGCTGGCGCATGTCCAGCACGGCGATCTGGCGATGGCCGAGCAGCTGCGGATCTCACGTCGCTGCACTTCGTGTGGCTCTGTAGAGCATGGGAAACCTGCAACCCCAGAGCATTCGATCTCGCTTTCGCGTAGCCGCAAAATGTTCATTGCGGCAGTTGGCCCGAAGCAGATCGACCTTGGAGTCGACATCGAGCGGGGGCCCGGCTTTTCCCCCGAAGGTGTCTTTGCCGGTTTTGATGACGTGGCGCTCACCGCCGCGGAACGCAGACTGGTTCGTCGAGAGGCCAACGCGGATCGGGTGCGCCTCATCGCGTGGTCGGCGAAGGAGGCTCTGCTCAAAGCCTCGGGCACGGGGCTGCGCCAAGAGCCGTCCGCCGTCCCGGTGCTATCGGCGCGTGCGCTTCGTGCCGAGCGTGAGGGGCGCTGGATCGAGGTGAAGCACCCGGCAGAATACCAGCTGCGCTGGCTGCCGGTGCCCGCCACTCATGTCTCGGCACTTGCCGCCTCTGCGCCGCTTCCGGTCGCGGAGCTCAGCGCAGAATTGTTCGGAGGAGAGAACGGCCAGCTGATACAGCCCTAGGCGTCGATGAAGGTGATCAGAATGCGGGCAGGGTTTTCCGCGTAAACGGCATGGACCACACCTGCCTCCAACCGGATCATTCCGCCATAGCTCAGCTGATGAGTCTGATCACCCACGCTGAAGTCCACCTGCCCGTCGAGAACCTGCACGATGATGGGAGTCGCTGCCTTATGCTCGGCCAATTCGACATCCGCGTCAAAAGCGATCTGCACGAGCGTGGCGCCGGAAGCGGAACTGATCCGCTGGGCCGAGTAACTCCCTGGCTTGATCGGATTCGCTAATTCAAGATCGCCCAATTCCTGAGCCAACAGGGTACTTGCTACCTTGGTGTCGTCCTTGTCCATCACGAATCTTCCTTTACGTCAGGTGGTGCCCGGTGCTGAAGGTCCAATCTCCTTCGAGTATTCCAGAATTTGCCTGCATTCCAAGGCTGCGAGCGCATTGGCCGCAGCGGGGCTAGTAGGAGCGCCGCCTGACCTTGCGGACGATGAGCAGAATGACGCTCACCATCATCGCCGTCGCAAGCGTCACCAACGCCGGAATGATCCAGTCGGATAGCCGCACGGAAGCTACGGTCAGCCCGCCGAATTCGCTCAAGGACTCGCCCCATGACCCCACAGGGTTTTCCAGGATCGTGACTACCGCTGAGATCACCGCGGGCATGATCCATTGAATTGCCAAGGCAACAATCCAGAGAACCAGGTGCCAGGCTCGGAGAAAACCGAGGAATCCCAGCACGAGTCCGAGCAGCAACGGGCCGGCGTAAATCAGCGAGGAATAGATGTTCGGATCTGCCGGAGTATAAGTCGCCACCATTTGTATCCATTGGCCCACGCTGAATGCGAGCAAGGCGACCACCAGCGCCACCACGCTCAGCCGCAATTTTGCGATGACAAAATAGAGGACCTGGGAAATCACCAGCAGTGTTCCGAAAACCCATAGTTCCCCTTGGGTTTCGGGGCTGGCACCTCCCTGCAGAAAATCCGGGTCGCCGCCCAATATCCATTGCGCTGCAAGTCCTAAGAGGGAGAGCATCATGCCCACATCGGTCAGAATCGCGAAGCTCGTCGCACTCCGCCCAATGACTCGGGCAAACCAACCGCCGAGTAAAGCGACAAGAGACAAAACAATAATCAGGCCCGCTGCATCGGAATTCGGAGCAGGCAACAGTGACTCGTCTCGTTGCCCAAGCCATAACCAGAGCCAAGGAGCAACGGCAAGCAGTACAACGAATAACCCCGCAACGATCTGAGCCCACCAGGGACTCCAGAAGTTCCGGCTGCTTCTCATGTTCAACGTATGTGCTCCCACGGGCTCATTGTGTCAGAGGAGCGAGTCTGATCCTAGGACCCGAGGAGCTGTTTCAGCGCGTCGGCCACCGGTGTCACAGCGTCGACAAGCTCAACGGTTTCGGCGGTCCGGATCGTTTTGGGCTGCACTGCCCTGCGGTACAACGGCAAAGAGACCCGTCCACGTTTCTCCTCAAAACGGGGAAGCGTGTACGGGTCTCTTGATCAGACCTTTCGATGCCCGACGACGGTGTATTTGTCCCGTGTCTAGATGCGCCAGCGAAGATATGGGTGATCTTTGCGGTGATCGGCGTAAGCCATGCCAGGCGGTAACCCGATGACTTCAACTGAAACCAGTAAATACCAAATCAATCACTGTGTGCAACCGACCTATTGATGAGTGATCAATATGATCAGTCCTAGTACCTTGGGGTACCTTAGAGCCGACATTCTGCCGAATGCGCTGAATTTAGTGTCGCGGGTCACTGTCTTCAACGGTTTCGCTATGGACTCTTTCAATCTTGATCTTTCGCTCGGACACTGCGGAGGACAAGAACATCGCCACGATGACAAAGCACAAAGGCAGGATCAATGCCTGACGCAGCCCAAATTCATCACCCACGAATCCGAGGAGTGGCGGACCGACCAGGAATGCGATGTATCCAATGGTTGCTGCCACAGCTACTCGTCCTGCAGGATCATTTCCCGAGGCTCCAGCGGCAGAAATTGCCAGCGGAAATGCGAGCGAGGTGCCAATTCCCCAAAGAATGACTGCGCTGCCTGCAAGAACCGGGCTTTCGAGAAAGATGACGCCGGACAGGCCGGACGCACCGAGGAAGGCGCTCACGGCAAAAGTCCGGCTCGCGCCGAAACGTGCGATGAACCAGCCGCCGCAGAACCTGCCAATGGTCATCGCCAGCGCGAAGCCGGTGAAAATCAGGGAGCCCGCGGCCGGGTCAAATCCGTGGCCGTCCACCATGACTAGCGGGAGCCAATCATTGGCGGACCCTTCGGCGAGCGCCATCGCCAAGACGATGAAGCCGATTAGCAACAGGCGAGGATCCAGCCACAACCGCGCGGTGCGCTGCGGCGCTTCTCCATCTTGCCTGTGCATATCGATTTTGCCGGTTCCCTGCGGAAGATAGCGATTGACGCAGAAGAATAGTGCGAGGGAAAGCAGGCCGCTGAGCACCAAGTGCCAAATTACGGGGAAGGCCAGCGAAGTGAAGACTATCCCGAGGCTCGCCCCAATGACGGTACCGAGCGAGAAGAAGCCATGCAGGCTGGCAAGGAATGGCTTCTTGGTGATTCGTTCCACCTCGGCGCCTTCCACGTTCATGCCAACTTCTGCACTGCCCATTCCGGCGCCGAAAATGAATAGACCCGCAGCGACGCACCATTCCAATTGGAAGTGGGCGCTCATTCCAATCAGCGGCATAGAGATAATCACGGCGGATGAGCCTGCTTGGATCACCGGACGGGCCGCGAAACGCGCAACGAGCTTTCCGGAGAAGATAATTCCAAGCATCGATCCTACGGACAAGCCGAAGAGCACAAGCCCCATCTTGGCGGGGGTAGCTTCGAGCAGATCGCGAATGGCCGGTGTTCGGGTAACCCAAGAGGACATCGTCAGCCCGGGAAGGAAAAACAGCGTATACAGCGCCCAACGGCGTTGGGTAATGGTCGGTGCCAATTCCGCTCCTGGTGCGGGTGCAGTCGGTGCCGAAATCGGCATTCATAGTAAATCTACACAAGGTTGGTATTTGCAGGACAACTTTGTCTGCAGAATCATCACTACGCCTTGACCTTGACGCTGCGTCAACCCTTAGCGTGGTAGCCATGAACGATTTTCTGCCGACCAATCCCGGTGGTGCGCACTCGATCAGCGAAGTGGCACGGGCCGCAGGTGTGAGTAGTCGAACCCTGCGCCACTACGACCATATCGGTCTGCTCCATCCGAGCTGGACCGCAGACAATGGGTACCGCTTTTACACACGGCATGAGTTGGTGCGCCTGCAGCGCATTCTTTTAATGCGTCAGTTGGGCCTGAAGCTGGAAACCATTGGCGAAATCATTGACGAGCATCAAGATGAGATTTCTGCCCTCCAAACCCATATCACCGAGTTGCGGAACCAACGCGCTGCCTTAGATGCGCAAATCAACGCCCTGAGGCACACCATCCAATCGCTAAAATCAGGAGAGAGCATGAATGTAGATCAAGCCTTCGACGGCTTCAACGAACAATACAAAGACGAGGTAGTCGCCCGTTGGAGCCAAGAGAGCTACGTAAAGTCGGATCAGTGGTGGCGCGGACAGTCGAAGGGCCAACAGGCCGCACAGCTGCAGCTGGTGAAGGACCTAAATGAAAAGTGGATACAGGCTGGGCGTTCGGGCATAGACCCAAGCGGTGACCAAGCCCAACAAATTGCTGCGGAGCATGTAGCTTGGCTCAATAGCATCCCCGGAACTCCGGGCCATGAGGGAGATGAAGCGCAGCTAAGACAATATGTATTGGGGTTGGCCGAGATGTACGTGGCCGATGAACGATTCGCGAAGAACTACGAAGACCAAGCTCCCTTCGTGAAGGCATCTTTGGAACGTTTTATGCAGAAATAGTTGAACTCCTGGATGTAAATCCCGTCCGGGGCTGTCCCTCGGTCGGGATTTACTGCTGTCGCCTGCACATGCGCTATTCGCTGCCGTCGCTGATTTCCTCGCGGGCTTGGGCATAGCGGTGCTGAATGTAGTTTTCCAATTCGACCCTTTCTACCCGCCACATGCCGCGTCCACCAATCTGTATCGCCGGAAGCTCGCCGCTTTTCACCAGTGCGCGTACCTGCGGAAGCTTGACGTTCAGCTCTTCGGCGACGTCTTCCAATCTCATAAACCTCATACTTGAAAGGTTACTGTTATTTGCGGTTATTTGGTGTGAAAATAGGCAGGTTGTGGATAAGTCGGCATTCGAAGATTCGACTGCATCCGGGCGATGACACATAATGAGTTAGACGCAACAAAACCGGTCAGACCGTGCAACACACTTGGGTGCGGCTGGTCATTTTGACTAAAATCCTATGAAGGCACTTACGCCGCCGCCCACCCAACTTGCCAGCACAGGAGAAACTCCATATGCATTCGGAAACGTATCAGCTCGATGAGACCGACCGCCGAATCCTGTTGGCTCTGGATGCCGATCCCCGAGTGCCGATCATGATGCTGGCACAGCAGCTGGGTTTGGCCCGCGGCACCGTGCAGACCCGGTTGGAACGGCTAGCCCACTCTGGCGCGTTGCGTCCGAATACCGCACGGATCCTGCCAAGCTCGATGGGGCGCGGAGTCAGCGCGTTCGTCAGTGCAGAGCTCAACCAGTCAAGTTTGAATGAAGCCATCGAAGCACTGCGCGGCATTCCAGAGGTACTCGAATGTGTTGCTCCTGCCGGAGAAACCGACTTGATGATCCGCGTCTCGGCCACCGATCCAGATGATCTATATCGAGTCTCCGAAGAGATCCGCCTATGCCCGGGCATCACGCGCACATCTACCTCGATGATTCTGCGCGACGTGATCCCCTACCGCACCACCGAATTGCTCAAGAAACTCAGCGGAACCAAGAACTAGCTAGCCACCAGATCCAATGTCCTTGCCGGAAGATATCTACGCGCGGCAAATACGCACACCATGCTCAGCACGCAAAGCCCGATCAGCAACGCGATAAACCAGATGGGGTCCGCGAACGGACGCCACATGGCGAAGAGCGTCGGGAAGCTGAATCCGATAAAGCACACCGCATAGAACCGTCCGGTGAGCTTGCCCATTTCCGCCGATCCGGCAAGGTCAAGCACCTGGCTCAATCCAGCCACCAACAAGACGCCATTAGCCGAACCCGAGAGAATAAAGGCAATGACGCCCAAGGCCTCGGAGCCGGTCATGTAAACCACGATCATCAAGAGAAAAGCCAGGACCGCCAGGGTGAGCCCGGCAAGCAAGAGGTTCACCTTGCTGGTGTTGTTGTATCGTTTGGCCAGTGGCTGGATGAGCACTCCCATGCCCATGGTGATGGCAACCGCGGCGGTGGTGTAGAACAGCGATGACTGGCCAGCGTCCGCGCTCAATGCGGGAACTATGGCAAAGCCACTAGCGGCCAGCCCAAAGACCCACGGAGCCGCTGGAAGTACTACGAATCTGAAGCGGGCGAGATTCTCCGCCGTGGTGCTGCCTCCAGCAGTTCGAAGTTTGGGAGCTTTTTCTTCCTTGACTCTCGTGATCAGCAGCAGCCAAGACACAGCAGCTACGGCGTGAATTCCATAAGCCAGTTCGGGACTAGCGCTCGCGCCAACTATTGCCCCGGAAATTATCGGTCCCAAGGCAAAGCCGGCCGAGGTGCACAGTGCCGCACGAGTGGCTCCTGCCGGACCGACGCTCAGTACTTTAACCCAGCTGGTCACCGCGACCATCGCCAGGCCCATCCCCATTCCAGTGAAGACACGTCCGAGATACAACCCGGAGTCGTTCACCATGCCGAACATCATGGCAACCGAACCCAGCGTGGACGCGGTCAGTGCCAGCAGCGTGAACGGCTTGCGGCCAAATTTGTCGGCCAGAGGCCCACCCAAGAGCAAAGTGGGGATCATGCCGAGCAGATAGCTGCCCATCACCAGCATCGCTTCAATTTCGTTCAACTCGCGGTGCTGCTGGTACCAGCTGATAAGCGATACGTACTGGTTGGCGCACCAGCCAGTGAGGACCAGACAGATGCCCGGAAGCCACCACGAATTTTTGCTCTGCTTGGTCTTGCTCGTGGCGATCTTACTTCTCCAGTTCATGGAACAGTTCGCGAACGCGATCTGCGATTTCGTCACGGATCATATTCATCCGTTCCGCACCGGTGACCCCGTCTTCACTCGGTTCATAGGTGATCCAGCGTTCGGTGGGGATCGCTTCGTCAATGCTCGGGTTGGCTTCGCTCCCTAAGATGACTACGCGGTCCACCTTCTCCACGACCGACGCATCAATAGCCTTAGGAGTTCCGGCGGACATGTCTGCACCGGTTTCGGCCAAAGAATCGACCGCCTCGTGATTGATCACGGTGCCAGGATTCGTACCTGCCGAATAGCTGGTGACTGTGCCGCCAGAAACAAGATCCATCAAGGCCGCAGCCATTTGCGACTTGCCTGCATTGCGCGAGCAGATAAATAGAACCGAAGTAGCCATGAACTCATTGAACCACCCACAAGGCATTCGCGGGTGGTTCAATGATATTTGTTGAGCGCACAATTTGGCTGCGCTCAACGCATTTTGATTGTTTCTCCCTTGAAGAAAGCGGGATGCCGCATCCTGGTGAAGAGCATGATTGCTACGCCAAGCAGCAGCACGCCAACGCCGAGGATGAAGACCATTCCCAAGTTTCCGATCGCGGATCCGGAACCGTAATCGGGGTTCATTGATTCGACGGCGGTGCTGAAGAACATCACCAGCAGCACCACGCCGCCGACCAAAGGAGCCAAGAATTTGAAGAAGAAATTCCGCATGGTGCTAAATAGCTCACCGCGGAAATACCAGACGCAGGCCAGTGCCGTCAGACCGTAGTAGAAGCAGATCATCAGCCCGAGCGCCGTGATGGTGTCCCACAACGCATTTTCGGAGATCAGCCGGGTCACGACATAGAACACCGCGGCGGCAGCTGCCGAGACGATGGTAGCTACCGAGGGTGACATGAAGCGTGGCGAAATCTTGGCGAAGCTCGGCGGCAAGGCCTTGTAATAGCCCATGGCGAGCAAGGTACGTGCCGGAGACACCATAGTTGACTGCAGCGAAGCCGCCGAGGAAGAGAGAATCGCCAATGACATCAGGATGGCCAGTGGCCCCATGATCGGCCCCGAAAGCACCGCAAAAATCGATTCTTGGTTCGCTTCATTGCCCGCCCCGAGCCCGGTTTCACCCACACCTGCCCAGTAGAGGACCCCCAAGGAAACTGCTAGATACAAGGCGATGATCAGGAGCACTGTCCAGGTCGCGCCACGTCCGGGAACCTTATTCGGATCGGTGGTTTCCTCGTTCATGGTCAGCGTGACATCCCATCCCCAGAACACGAAGATGGATAGCGAGATGCCCGCGGCAAAGGCCGAGAATGAATCCACGCTCGCCGGGTTGAACATATCCAAGGTTATTGGAGTGCGGTCAAAGGGCGTGCTGTTGGTGAAGGCCATGACGGCAAAGAGCAGTAGCACCGATACTTGGAAACCCACCAAAACGTACTGGAACACCTTGGTTGCATTCAGTCCGCGATAGGAAATGTATGCTGCCGCGGCGATAAATAACAGTGTGGTGGGAATGTTGATCCATAAGTTCTCCGTCAGCTCGGCAATCGCTTGATTGCCGGTGAGCTGGGCGACGAGGATATAGAAGAAATCCACGGCTACGGCCGCCAGATTCGACAAGACGATCACCGTGGCCGCGATCAGTCCCCAGCCGCCCATCCAACCGATCATCGGTCCAAATGCGCGGGTGGCCCAGGTGAATGAAGTCCCCGAGTCCGGCATCGCGTTGTTGAGCTCGCGGTAGCCCAATGCGACCAGCAGCATCGGAATGAAACCCGCCAGCAAGATGGCCGGAAGTTGCGTGCCGACCTCGGCCACCGTAGCCCCTAGTCCAGCGGTCAACGTGTAGGCCGGGGCAATACAGGAAATACCGATCACGACCAGTCCCAGTACGCCTACGGTGCCGGTGGACAGGCCCTTGGAGTGCAGGCCGGTGTCAGGTTGCTGGACGGTTTCCCGTCTGAGATCTTGCGACATAGTGATTACCTTCTGGGGTTCATTCTGGGCAGGCATCGTCGTCTGACCAGGGCGCGGGCAACGGCCCGCTCCAAGGATTTTTAGTTAGGCACCACGGCCATGGGGACATTGAGCTGGCGCAGAATTCGTTGTGCCTTGGGGCCTATGAATAGGCGCCGGGTGGTGGCAAGCCGCGCCGAGCCAAGAATTGCGAATTCGCCATCAATCCATTCCAGTGACTCGATGGCCGCATCCAGGCTTTGGCCTGAAACGACTTCAACGGATGCCTGCAGTCCCATGGAGTCGGTCAGTTCGGTGAGGAACTTCCGGGTGAGCACCAGATGTTGGTTCAGCTCGGTGGCCGGGTCAGACACATCAGAGTCCGCCACGAGGGTGGCCACACGCAATCCCACGCCACGTGCTGTGGCGAATTTAGCTGCGCTGGCGATCACCTCGCGTGCCCCGGGTCGGTCCCCCACGAATGCTGTCATGCGGGTGATCCTTCCTTGGGCCGCGCGCAGCGATGCTAGCGCTTGCGGGCTGGACATGATCACCGAAACGCTCGAGGCGTGCAAGAGCGCGTTCGCCACGGCACCGGGCATGAAGAAACCCGCCCGGTGGCGTTTGCGTCCGCCCAAAACGATCCCGTGGGCTCCGGTTTCTTCGGCCAGCTCCATCAGTCCTTCGGCCACCGAGGGCACCGAGCGGGCTACCACGCGAACCGTGACTCCCGCCGGCACCTGGTTCAGTGCGTGGGCGGCCCATTCATCGACCTTGGCCGAGAGAATCGAGTCGAATCCGTGGTCCCCGCCGGGATAGACCGCGCTAAACGGGGTACTGGCAGGGAGCACTATTCCGATCACCAAGCTGGGTGACATGGTGCCCTGCACCAGGGCAGCGGCCAGTTCTATGGCTTCGGCACCGCGTTGATCTGCGGTGTATCCTACGAGCAAATTCATGGCTAGGCGGTGACCTTGTTCAGTGGAGCCACGCCGTCATAGTTTTCGTCGTAGCTGGCCCCGTCGAGCTCGGCGATGATTCGGGCGGCCGAGCGGCGTCCCATTCGCACCGCGCCATCCACGTGCTGGAATCCTTCTCCGGCGAGGTCTGAGGAGGAGAAGTAGAGCGGTCCGACGTTGTCATTTTGGGTTGCGCCGAATCGCGAGAGCCCGCCCAGGTCGTAGCTGGTGGCATAGGCCCCGCGGGTCCATTCTTCGGCGCCGAAATCCGAAAGGTAGAAGACCTTTGGCTCCAAGGCTTTCTCGCCGAGGAATTCGCAGATCCCCTGCAGGATCTGCTCCTTGCGGTCTTCTTCGTTCAGTTCCCACATGGCATCGGCATTGACGTCCGAGATGAAGCCGACCAGGGTGCCGGTGCTTTCTCCGGTGTAGGTATTGTCGTAGAGTTCCTGCACCAAGGAGCTTGGGCCGAAACAGGTTCCGGATAGTCCGGCTTCTCGCCAGAAGGGCGTCTCGTACACGGCATGGACCTTGATCACTAGACCCATGGAGTGGTGCTGGTGGGTGATCAGCTGCTTGCGGGGAAGCGCCGGCACATAGCTGATGCGCGAATACAGGTTCGGCGGAACAGCAATGACAGCCTTCTTGGCCTTCACGCTGATGTTGGCTCCGTGGGCGATGACCCCATCTTCAGACCATTCGAGCTTCAACACCGGGTTTTCCAGGAACACGTCGTCGCCGAGGCGCGCGGCCACCGTTTTGGAAACTCCCTGCATGGTGCCCACGATGCGTCGGTCAAGGATGAAATCCTCATCAACAAGGTTGTCGAAAGATCCTGCCGAGGATGCCATCAGCACCGCTTGCAATGCCGAGAAGGTATGCGCCGGTTTGGTCAGCATGCCACCGGCGATAAATAGACCCACGTTTTCGCAGGCGAGATTGTCTGCCGAATGTTCGCGCAAGAAATGATGGAAGGAGACCATGTCCAGCTCCTTGGCGCGCGGG
The DNA here is from genome assembly GCF_002332385.1 of Glutamicibacter sp. BW80. Taxonomy (NCBI): domain Bacteria; kingdom Bacillati; phylum Actinomycetota; class Actinomycetes; order Micrococcales; family Micrococcaceae; genus Glutamicibacter; species Glutamicibacter sp. BW80. The sequence goes on from NZ_NRGV01000011.1 coordinate 91,871, forward strand.
TGCTCCCATGGCTTGTCTGGATTCATCTGTGCCGCAAGCTCATTCATCAGCTCAATGAGTTTGTTCATTTCGACTACGGTGCTTGCCGCGACCGGGAAATCCGCGCCTTCATAGACGATGCTCTCGCCATCGGTGGTTCGATAGACGCTCTTGCCCGCTTTGTAGCGTTCGAAGGTTTCGATGCCCAACTCGTCGATCAGCGAATACAGTCCGGTCTGATCCGGGCTGATCCACTGGCCACCGATTTCAATGGTGGCGCCGTCCATTTCTTCGCTCCAGGTGCGCCCGCCTACGCGGTCACGCGCTTCGAGCACCGCCACCGTCTTTCCGCATTTTTGCAGTTCGAAGGCTGCCGTGAGACCGGATGGCCCAGCGCCGATCACAACGACGTCACGTTCAAGTTGTTTCATGGTAATTCTCCTCAACGCTAAATGAATTTGGTTCATTTACCTCTGCGTATAGCATAGAGTACGAACATGCGCTTGTGAAGCATGCCACGTCAGGGGGAAATTGGAATGACCACCGAAGGTGCCCGACGGGCGGGTCGACCACGCACAGCGATACTCAACCGAGACCGAATCACCGAGCACGCGCTGGGTCTCGTATCGCAGGATGGCTATGACGCACTGACCATGCAGCAGCTGGCCAGGTCCTTGGGGGTTTCACCTTCGGCGCTGTACAACCACGTGGATTCCAAACAAGACCTGCTGCAATGGATCCAGGAATTGGTGATGGCAGAGGTGGACACTTCGGCCTTCGAAAAACTAGAAATCCACGAGGCGCTGATCCACTGGGCAACCAGCTATCGCGATATTTTCGCAAAGCACATTCCGCTGATCCCGATTATCGCGGTGCTCCCGGTGGCCGATTCGCCACGCACCTTGGGCATGTATGAGCATGTGGCAAAGACGTTGAAAAACCACGGGCTCGCCGAATCCGAGATCATTCCGACGATCGTCGCCCTGGAGTCATTCATCTTTGGCTCAGCCATGGATACCGCAGCGCCACATGACATTTTTGACACGAGCAATCGCCAAGACACCACCCCCAACTTCACTCAGTCCGTTGCCGCGCAGCGCGAGACTGGAATCAATACCAGCGACGATTCCTTTAGACGCGGAATCCGCGCGCTGGTACTCGGCTTGCTGGCTTCGCGAGACCAGCTATGAGGCAAAACCCAACGCCTGCTGGGGGTTCACGGCTTTCGCTCAAACAGTGGGCAGCCATCGCTCTGGGAATCATTGCGCTGATCTTTATCCTGCAGAACCTTCAATTCGTGCGCGTGGAACTACTGCTCTTCCATACCGCCGCTCCGCTGTGGGCCGTACTCTCCGCAACCTTGGCCATAGGCTATGTGATTGGACGCTTCTCTAAGAATCGGGATTAGTCGTCAAGGAACGCCCACTCGCCAACTTCTTCACCCTCGGCGTCGAGAATGTCCCCCTGAGCGCCAGGCTCAATCGGGTAGATGGCGATATTCCTCGACCAGTCCGCGAGTATCTTCTGCAACTCCTCGAGCGGCTTGAGCTTCATACTCTCGGAGTCGAAGTTTACTTCCATTACGAAACGCATGTCGTGCTCCAATCCCTGGGATTGTCGCCATCTTATGCCCTGAAATTCTTAATTACGAGACTTGTCAGGCGCGCACCGAAATGCGTGCACTTGCGAGGTACCAGCAGCACAGACGCAGCAAGGGCGAAACCAATAGGTTTCTCGCCCTTGCTGCGTGAAAATTATAGAGTTACGGCATGGCGCCCATGGTCGACAGCGATGCGATCGCCTCGTTGCCTCCAACCTTGTACAGGGCCAGCAGCAATCCGCCGAAGACGATTCCCGTCACCGCACTGAATCCGAGAGATATCTTTACTAGCGAGCGAACTTCCTGACGACTGACAACCGATTCATCTTCCAGGTAGGAAACCGCTCCGCGACTAATCGATTCCGCCGGGCTAAGCGCTCGAGCACTGAGCAGATTCGACGCCGAATCCGTCGTGCCACCACGCAAATAGGCAACGGTTGCACGGTTTTTGCGATCCTGACGAAATTTGACGATACTCGCGCCATGACGGGCCAAGAGTATGTCTTCACCAAGAGGGATCGCACCCATGTTCTGCTCCTATATTTTTGCCAACATCTTAATTCCAGTAAAGCCCATAATTTTTCCCCTTTTTACGGAACAGTCTAATTCGTTCACAACGTCACAGTCCCCTGTGATTCAATACGCATAAATAGATCGAAGTTGCCACGGAGATGGTGACTTGCGCCATTTATCAAAAGGCCCATAAATCAACGCGTAAACCTGATTCAGAAAGTTCTTTATTCTTTAACTAATTATTACCCGATGGTCTAACTCAACATCGCTCAGGTGGCGAAAGCGACGGGTTATCCGAATCGCCCTAGTGGGAAAATTAATGATGACGGTGAGCGAACTCGAAAAGTTCCTCTCACCGCCATCGCTTAGCGCAGATTCCGCAGACTCGCTAGGCGGTCTTCATCTGCGCTTGCTTGCGGTCGCGCTTGGCCTCGTGAATGCGTGCCATGAGCTCCTGATTCGCCAGGCTCTCCGGGGATGCGACGCCATGCTTATTTGCCTGCCGAATCAGCGACTCGCGAATCTTTGCCGCGTGAGTTCGCCTATATTTCGCGACCAGATAGATACTGGCACCAGCAAGCACCGTAAGTGTGACTAATGCGGTCAGTACAGTTACCTCAATACCCATTAAGTTCTCGGCCTCCTCAAAACTCAATTGCGGATGCGGCCCACCTCATTTGAGGTGTCGTCAGCGATCGTTCGCGACTTCAACACATCTCACCTAAGAAGTGAACGATTATTTTAGCATTTTTATTCGAACGATGCAAAACATAATAGTCAGGAAGTACGAATCAGTCTGCGCTCGTGGGATGGCTTCGCTTCTGTTGTGTTCTACAGCTGGCGATACGCACTTTTCCACGCGTCAGTATCGTCGCGGGGTACCAACCTGGTTGCAACCGTTCGCTAATATTCGTCGGTACCGTGGCTGTGTTCAAAGACAAGAGAAGTTTGGGTGGTGGCCACCGCGGGATTTGCCGACAGGTTGTCCAAGACGAACTGCCGCACATCTGAAGAGTTTCGGACCGCAACGTGCAGGACGAAGTCGTCGGCGCCGCCGAGGAAGAACAGCTGGCGGACTCCGGGCTTAGCGCGCATGTCCGAAGCGAAGCTGGACATGAGGTGACGTGCACCCGGGCGTATTTTGACGAAGATCAGCGCCTCGAGCTCCCGACCAAGTACTTGCGGGTCGACCTCGATGGTGAATCGGGAGATGACTCCGGAGTCGCGTAGCGCATTGAGTCGAGCCAAGCAGGTGGATGCCGCGATTCCCAATTCCTCGGCCAACGAGTTGTTGGTTCTCCTCGAATTCTCCGAGAGCAGCGCCAACAACCGCCGGTCTAGCTCATCGAGCTGGGCAGTTCTTTTTTCGCCAGACGCGGGGGTATTGAGCATCTATTTGCACCAGCTTTCACTACCAAATTTGCGGGCCTTGCTGTCTTGGACGTCTTTGCATTCTCTAGAACAACATCATAGTGAGTTCATGCTTGATCAGGCATGGTCTCATCGCAAGCGGCATCTCTAATCCGTTCCGAATTGCGCTTGTGGTAGCGGAGGAAAAAATACACGATCACCGCGATGACCAATAGTGCAGCAACAATAAACGGCCAATCCAGCAAGAGCCAGGCGTAGAACACCGCCATGCCAATGGTCGAATAGATCAAGGCCCAGGCCAGCGCTCCTACTGTCACCGCAGGCAGGTAGCGCCGTAGTGGCATCCGGCTAGCCCCGGCCGAGGCATTGACCGCAGACTGAATTCCGACGGTGAGGAAGCACAATGGAACCGCAAGCATTCCCCACCGGGCAATGAATCTTTGGGCACGCCGGTACATAATTCCGTGCATGATTCTTTGATACCGGGTATTTTCCACTCCGCGTGCCACTGCGCGGCCTACCCAATAGGTCGCGTTGCCGCGAAGCAACGCTGTGCAAAAGAAGAAAGTGAAGGTCACCAGGAAAGGTGCGTCATGCACCAGCCAATCAATTGTCATTTACCACTACGGAACACTTTTAATCTTCGTGACCAGTACGGCACCAACGAGGCTGATCACCGCGGAGCAGATGAACAAGGTTGAATACCCGCCGAACCAAGTCACCGACAGCCAAGCGACAAGCGGGGCTACGACCTGAGGCAGGGAGTTCGCAATATTGATCATGCCCAGATCCTTGCCCCGCGAGTCTTCATGCGGAAGCACTTGGGTCAGCAGGGCAAAATCCACCGCCAGGTAGGCTCCGAAACCAATGCCCAGCAGTACCGCGGCAATGATTGCTGTGCCGAAGGACGAGGCGAAAGCCAGCGTGAGGGCAGCAATGGCCACGATGACCGAGGAAATGATTACATACTTCTTGCGCTTCCCATCCCGATCTGACAACCGTCCGGAGATCACCGAGGAGAAGATTACGCAGAAGGCGTAGATGGCGGTCAGCACCAGCACCCCGGTAGCCGGCTCCGGATGATGCAGTTCGTCTTGCAGGAAGAAAAGCAGGTAGACCAAACACAGTTGGCTGCCCAGATACAGCAGGAATCGAGTCAGCCAAGCCCACCCGAAATCGGTGTACCGCACCGGATTGATCCAGAAGCTTTTGATGAATTCCAAGAGTTTCAACGGTTCCAGCGTGCCCTTGGGCAATGGCACGTCCTGGCGCATTAATACGAACGGGATGGCGCAGATCGCCACCGCGGTAGCGACCATGGCATAGCCGAAAACCAGGTTCGAGGCGGCCACCATGCCGATGACCGCGCCAATAAGCGAACCGCAGGTCTGGCCCAGTGCTACCAGTCCACCGACCAGTCCACGCTGTTCCACCGGCACCTTATCCGGGATGGCCGCGAAGATCGCGGCCAGTGCCGCGTTGCCGGCGGCCTGCATCAACGCCCAGCCGATCACCAGCATGGTCACCGTCTGCGCGGTGGACATCAAGAGCAATGCCAGCGCGGCAAAGACGGTTCCACACATCACCCACGGGACGCGTCGACCAAACTTCGAGGTACTCCGGTCACTCAAAGCACCGAATAACGGGTTGGCAACCAGCGATACCGCTGCGCCCACGCCGGTGACCAGCGAAAGAATGGCGTTTTTCTGGCTGGCGTCCAGCTGTTCGGCGTGCAGGCCGAGCAGCACCTGAATCGGCGCGAAGAAGCCGACATTGATGCCGATATGGACAATGACGACCGCCGCTATCCAGCCGGCTCCTACGCGCTTCGTCGGAACGCGAAGAGCTTCGGGCAACTGCGAACTACGTTCTGTGATCATGCTCGGTCCTGCCGTCCAAGGTCGCGAGGACCGACCAGTGGGTCTCGTAGTTCTTCAATGCTCGGGGTGACGCCTCGGGCTATAAGTCGTTTAACTGCCTTGGACATCAGCCCGCCATCGACCATTGATGCGGCGATCAGGCTTCCAGACTCGTCCAAACCAAAGAGTACTTGCAGCTGGCCTCTCCGGTTGAACCGCGAGATGGTTCGACTTGCCTTGCCGAAGTCCCCCACCGTTTCGACGTGGCTGTCGTGGCGGTCAGACCAGAACCAGGGAACCGAGTGTGCGGTTGCTTCGGTGCCCATGATGGTTGCGGCAGCGATGGCTGCGTCTTCCATGGCTGCTTCCCAGTGCACCGCGCGTGGCCGCTGAACCATGCGCGCGGCGTCCCCGATGGCAAGGACTTGCCGCTGACCGGTGGCACGCAGGGATTCATCGACGAGAATCCCGTCGTTGATTTCCAGCCCCAGCTCTGCTGCGAGCTTGGTTTCGGCGGTGACACCGATTGCTGCAACGATGACTTCTGCGTCGATCCGCCGACCGGAAACCATCGCGTGCGTCGGACCGAGCTCGGTCACCGCACCGGTCATCGAGGTAATCCCTCGGCGGGAATGCTCGGCATGCAACGCCGTTGCCATGTCTGTGCCCAAGACTTTGGACAGTGGTGCCGAAGAGCTGGACACGAGGGTCACCTGCGCACCGAGCATTTTTGCGGTGGCGGCGAACTCCGCACCGACCAGCCCGGCGCCGATGACGAGGACTCGTTGGCCGAATATTCCCTCTTCCAGCATCGACGACAGGTAAGCGGCGTCGTCTCCGGTGTGCAGGCTGCGCGCGTATTCTGCGCCTGGCACCTGAAGTTTGTTGGGAGTGGTGCCCGTGGCGAGCACCACCCAATCGTCCGGCTCCGTGGGTAGGCTCAGTTCGGTGACCGATTCCTGGACAAGGCCCACACCATGTTCCTCGAACCAAGCAAGCGGAACGAAGTGCTCACGCTGCAGCGACTTGCTTAGCGGTGGCCGGTCATAGGGAAGCCCCTCGGGGTCACTGATCTTAATGCTTCCGGAATATCCCTTGTTGACCAATTCGCGCGCAAGGGTAAATCCGGCAACGCCACCGCCGACAATATGAACGGACGGCATTTAGATATCTAGCTCCAAATTCCCGTCAACTACCGCAACCTTGTAGGTGCGCGCGTCATCGGTGGCGGGAAGGCACTGCACCTTTCCGCTCTTCAAATCGAAGGTGGATGCGTGCAAGGGGCATTCAACCTCGCACCCTTCGACCCAGCCGTCGGAGAGCGAAGCGATCTCATGGGGGCATTCGTCCTGCAACGCATAAAAATTGCCGTCTGCTGCATGGAAAATCGCAATGTCTTCGCTGGCGCCGCTGTCACTGGCGGGGACCAGCAATGCGTCTCCTCTGGCAATCTGTTCTGCGGGACCGACTTGGTAGCTCACGATGACTCCTTGTTGTTGAACACGTCTGGAACCATCTTGTCACTTTCGCCCGCCACTCACCTATCTGGCAGGCCACTATGAGGCAACGCAATCTGGCCTGCTACGCGCTGGCTTGCTGGAGGCCGTGTAATGCAGCGCCGGCAAGGCCGCCAGCTAGGTGCATCAAGTGCCGGTTTAACCTGCAGGAATTAGTCCCGCTTCGGAGGGATCAGCCACGGGAAATGGCTTTCGGCCACATGCTCTCCAGCGGCCGAGGACACAAAGCCAGCAGCTGAAGACCGGGGTATGGAATATCGCGCCACTACTTGGTGTTGTGCCAAAGAGGACAACCGAGGAGAAATGAGCAGAATATGGCCGAAACAAATCGAGTAGTCATTATTGGCGGACACGGGAAGATCGCACTTCTTGCTGCCCCCAAACTCGCACGTCAGGGAATGGACGTCGAGTCCGTGATCCGCAATCCGGACCATGCAGAAGAAATCACCGCGCTTGGCGCGACTCCGGTCGTGCTCGACATCGAGCAGGCCGACGTGGACAGCCTCGCTCGGCAGTTTGCCGGCGCCAAGGCCGTTGTTTTCTCCGCCGGTGCCGGCGGCGGCAATCCCGAACGCACGCTCGCGGTGGATTACCAGGCTGCCGTGCGCACCATGCAAGCGGCACAGCAGGCCGGGGTGAAGCGCTTTGTGATGGTTTCGTACTCACGCGCCGCGGTGGACGTGGATACCCTCGATCCGGAGAATTCATTCTTTGGCTACGCGAAGGCCAAGCATGACGCGGATGAGTACCTGCGCGGCACCGATCTGGACTACACGATCCTCGGCCCGGGCGTGTTGACCCTCGACCCGGCAACCGGGCAGATCGTCTTGGCCGATGCAGAAGGCAAGATTCAGGGTCAAGCCGCGCAAGATGACCAAGCCAACACCTCTCGTGAGAACGTCGCTGAGGTCATCACACACGTGCTGGCTACGGGAGCGGCGACTCGCGGAACAGTTAATTTCTACGACGGCTCGACCCCCATCCCCGAGGCCATCAGCTAGTTCAGGCCTCCCCCACGAAAGACCGCTCGGATTTTCCGGGCGGTCTTTCACATTAACCACGGCGAAGGCGATTCGGTGTGCCGTGAGAATCGGTTTCGGATTCCCCGATAAACTACTTGTGTTACAAGTTTTGAACTTGTAGCATAAGTTGCATGAAGGGCCCGCACAGGGCACATCCACTGCAGGAGTTCGAAACCCCATGAGCTACACACCCGATGCCATTCGCCACGTCAAACTCTCCACCGCACGGCTCCCCCTAGCCACGCCGATCTCGGATGCCAAGGTGTTCACCGGACGCCAGAAGCCGATGACCGAAGTGGTCTTCCTCTTCGCGGAAATCACCACCGAACAGGGCCACCAGGGCCTTGGCTTCTCCTACTCCAAGCGAGCCGGAGGCCCCGCGCAGTACGCACACGCCAAGGAAGTCGCGCAGACAATGATCGGCGAGGACCCCAACGACATCGCCAAGCTCTATACCAAGCTGCTGTGGGCCGGTGCCTCGGTGGGACGTTCGGGGGTGGCCACCCAGGCACTAGCCGCCTTGGACATTGCGCTCTACGACCTGAAGTCCAAGCGCGCGGGGCTTCCCTTGGCCAAGTTCCTTGGCTCCCACCGCGATTCGGTTCGCACCTACAACACCTCCGGCGGATTCCTGAACGCCAGTATCGAAGAGGTCAAGGACCGCGCGACCCAATCCATTGCCGAGGGCATCGGCGGCATCAAGATCAAGGTCGGCCTGCCCGACAGCGCCGAAGACCTGCGCCGCGTCGCCGCCGTGCGCGAGCACATCGGGGCGGACTTCCCGCTGATGGTGGATGCAAATCAGCAGTGGGACCGCGCTACCGCCTTGCGCATGGGCCGCAAGCTCGAAGAGTTCGACCTGGTATGGATCGAAGAGCCGCTGGACGCCTACGATGCCGAGGGCCATGCGGCGTTGACCGCTGCTCTGGATACCCCCATCGCCACCGGCGAGATGCTTGCCTCGGTCGCCGAACACGAGCGGCTGATCTCCGCCCGTGCGTGCGACATCATTCAGCCTGACGCTCCACGCGTCGGCGGCATCACCCAGTTCCTGCGTCTGGCGACGCTAGCCGATCAGGCTGGACTGGATCTGGCGCCGCACTTCGCCATGGAAATCCATCTGCATCTGGCCGCCGCCTACCCACGCGAACCCTGGGTGGAGCATTTCGACTGGTTGGATCCGCTGTTCAATGAACGCCTGGAAACCAAGGATGGCCGCATGATCGTGCCAGATCGACCAGGTCTGGGATTCAGCTTCAGCGATCAGGCACGCGCCTGGACCACCGAATCGGTTGAGTTCGGCCGGGCCTAAGGAAGCATTAATAAGCGCCGGGACACCTCGTTGAGGTGTCCCGGCGCTTATTGTTGAACTATGGAGAGCATGAAACCGAATCTGACCACCACGCTGGTCGAACACCTTCGTGAGCGGATAAGTTCTGGGGCAATCGCCCCCGGCGACAAGCTTCCCAGCGAGAATACGCTCATTGCCGACCACGGGGTCTCGCGCACAGTGGTCCGTGAAGCCATCACCCGGCTGCAGGCCGAGGGACTGGTGCATACTCGCCGGGGCGCAGGCAGCTTCGCGTTGACTCCCCCGGCAGAGGATGCCTCGACGCAGGCGCGTGTACCGCGCACCCTGGCCGAACGCCGTCAGCTGATCGAGTTCCGCATGGGCATTGAATCCGAGGCGGCGGCTCGTGCCGCAAGCCGGTCTGCCTCAGCGAATCTCACCGACATGGACTCGGCACTGGCCGCTTTCCGCGCCGCCGGCCCCAACGCTGCCCAAGCCATGAGCTGTGACTATGAATTCCATCTGGCGGTCTCTCGCGCCAGCGCGAACCCATACTTCGTGCAAGCCGTAGAGCTCTTCGGACCGGCAATGATCGCCATGCCGCGTCAGCGGTTCGAGATCCCTGATGGCAAGCTTGCCCCGCGCCTGGAACGCGTAGCCGAGGAACACGAAGCAATCCGAGCTGCCATTGCCTCGGGAAACCAATTGTCTGCCAGCGCCGCCATGCGCTTGCACCTCGCGAACTCCTTGCACCGATTGGACCTTGAATCTGGCATTCCCGAGGGCAACTAACTGGCATTTAGGCAGCACAGGTGCTCACTGCAACAGCATCAAGGCCGTAGCTACCCCGGATATTCCGGGGTAACTACGGCCTTGATTTATCTGCGGAGAAGCGCTTGCTACGCTTGTTCTACCTTCACCGCTAGCACCGGGTGCTGGGCCTGGAGCAAGATGCGTTGCGCTTGGGAACCCATGATGAACTTCCCCACCTGCGAGCGCTGGCGAAGCCCAATGACAATGAGTGACACTTGGTGCTCATCTGCCAATCCCAGGAACTCTTCGGTGAGATCATCACGGTATGTCGATTCGAGCACCCGAGCATCGATGCCCGCCTGTGTAGCGGCTTCCAGGACTCTGTCCAGATCTTCTGATGATGCGGTGTTCTTGTCCACCAAAGAACCTTCGCGCGAGGAATTTACGATCAGCAACTCCTCCTGGCGCAACTTCGATTCTTTGATTGCCGCGGCTACCGCGGCCTCTCCGACATTGCTGGGGACGTATCCGACGATGATACTCATGTGTTTTCCTTTTCCTTCGCGGCCGCGTCGGCTAGCGAGCCGTTTTTGCGCCTGTCGATAGCTGACTTAATCATTGGCCATACCGCAACGAAGATGAACAGAGCCAGCAGCGTTGCAGAGATTGGGCGGGTGAAGAACCCCGCGGGATCTCCTTCCAGCACCAGCAGTGAGCGGCGCAGGTTGGATTCCAGCAGGCTTCCCAGGACGAAGGCCAAGACCAGTGGGCCTGGTTCAAAACCGAACTTCTTCATCAGGTAGCCAAGGGCGCCGAAGAGCACCACCAGCAGCACGTCGAACATCGAGTTTCGAATCGTGTAGGCCCCCAGCAGGGTGATCAATGCGGTAATCGGAGCGAGGATCGCTGCACGGATGCGCAGGATCCTGACGAACACCCCGATCAGGGGAATGGACATGATCAGCAGCAGGATATTTCCGATATACATCGAGTTCACCACGCCCCAGAAAAGTTCGGGGTCGTTGCTAATCAGCTGCGGGCCAGGGGTGATTCCCTGGATTAGCAGGGCACCGAAGATGATTGCCATGGTGGCGTTCGCCGGGATGCCCAGGGTCAGCAAGGGGATGAACGAGCTGGTCGCCGCGGCGTTGTTTGCCGTTTCAGGGCCCGCAACTCCTTCAATGGCTCCCTTGCCAAATCGCGAGGGGTCCTTCGCGGTTTTCTTTTCCATGGCGTAGGAGGCAAGCGAAGAGATAGTCGCACCGCCGCCTGGCAGAATTCCCAGGAAGAACCCGAGCACCGAACCGCGGCCAATAGCGCCCGAAGCCTCTTTGATGTCTTTGGCCTTGGGCCAGACATTAGAGACCTTCATCGGAGCCGTGGCTGCACGGTGGCGTTCTTCAAGGTTGTAGAGGATCTCGCCGACGCCGAAGAGTCCCATGGCGATGGGTACGAAATCGATTCCGTCGGCCAGCGACAGGTTTCCAAAGGTGAAACGTTCGGCACCGGTGAATCCATCACGGCCTACGGTGGCAAGGAACAGGCCTACCGCGGCGGCGATGATCGCCTTGATCTTCGTGCCCCCGGAGATGGTGGCAACCAGCAGGATGCCGAGCATTGCCAGCGCGGTGTATTCCGGTGGTCCGAAGTCCAAGGCAAAGCTTGCAACCAGAGGGGCCAAGAAGGTCAACCCGATAATAGAGACCGTGGCGCCAAAGAAAGAGCCGATGGCCGCGATTCCCAGTGCGGTACCTGCCCGACCTTGCTTGGCCATGACATATCCGTCGAAGACGGTGACCACGCTGCTTGCTTCACCGGGCAGGCGAAGCAGTACCGAGGTGATGGTGCCACCGTACTGGGCACCGTAGAAAATTCCTGCGAGCATAATGATCGCAGTGACCGGCTCGACGCCATAGGTCATCGGCAGCAGAATCGCGATCGTCGCGGCGGGGCCGAGGCCCGGCAGCACGCCGATGAGCATACCGACGACGACACCGAGCAGGCAGTAGAGAAGGTTTGTGGGATCCAAGACGACGGTGAAGCCGTCGAGGACCGGTCCGAAGAATTCCATGCGCATATACCTTTACTTGCGACTTAAAACAGTCGGGGAATGGTGGTGCCGAGTGCGGCGATGAAGATCGCGTAGAAGGCGGCGACAATCAAGATCGAGTAGATCGTGGCCGACCTCCAGCGTTCACCACCTAGCCAACGCATCCAGACGAAGCACAACAGCAGTGCCGGAACTTCAAAGCCGATCAGCGGCATCAGCACCACCATCAGAATCAGTGTTCCGAAACCGATGACCGCATACCAGCTCATACCGCTGAATTTCTCGCCGTCCTTGCCTCCGGAGCGTCCGACAATGATCTGCGCGATTGCCATCACCGCTGCGATCAGTGTGATGATAAATGGCCACATGCCTGCCGCCGGCGCCGCAGGGGTGCCCAGCCCCAACCCGATTGACAGCCCCAGTCCAGCAAGGCTCAGTCCGAGAACCACCAGGGAGGAAACCAGGTTTGCGATTGGTCCAGCCGGCTCCGGAGCTTCCGCTTCCCACTGCGCCGCAAGTTCCTCGGGCGTGAGGGCATCTGCTTCATCGGCATGCTGCATTGCTTCGACGTTCGCCGGCAGATCCGTTGGATCCTGTGCGACCTTTTTCGCGTCCATTACTTTCATCCTTTGGTACTCACTTTCGGATTGGGGCCGGTAGCTTTTGGCTACTTACCTGCCAGCGAGATGCCGTGCTCTTCGGTCAGATCCTTGTACTTGGTAGCCAGTTCGTTCCATTCGGAGACAACCTCTTCGCCCGAAATCTCGTGAGGGGAGAGCATGTTCTGTTCGTTGAAACTCTTGTAGCTATCGGTGCCCACTGCGTCCTTGATCGAGGCGACGAGCGTTTCCTTCGCCTCATCGTCCAGGCCCTTCGGTGCCGCGATGGCGCGGTACTGGGACACCGGCACCTCATAACCTGATTCGATGGCGGTTGGTACATCCGGAAGGAATTCGTTGCGCTCCTTGGAAAAGACCACGATTGGAGTGACGGTACCTGCGTCGATCTGCGGCTTGGCTTCGCCGAGCTGAACTGTGGAAACCTGAACTTGATCGCCCATAACTGCTGTCAAAGCCGGGGAGCCCGAATCAAAGGGAACCGTGGTTCCCTCGATGCCGGCCTGTGCCAAGAGCAGCGCCTGGGCCAGCTGCGAACCGGTGCCAACGCCCGTGGTGCCGAAGGAGAGCTTCTTGTCGCTGTTCTTAATATCATCCAGATTCTTCACGCCCGAGTCGGTGCTGGCGACCATCACATAGTCGTCCTGGGAAAGCCCCATGAGGACATCCAAGTCGTCGAGGGAGACCGCTTCTTCTTCCGAAACCGCCAGCGGAGTGATGGTGATCAGCGACGCGTTGAGCAGGATCAGGTTCTGGCCATCGGCATCCAAGGCCGCTACTTCCTGAGTAGCCAAGGCGCCGTTGGCACCGGGCTTATTCACGACGGGCATAGCAACGCCTAGTGATTCGGCCATGCCTTCGGCGGCGGCGCGGGCAATCAGGTCGGTGGAACCGCCAGGAGCCTGGCCCACGGTGAGCGTTACCGGTCCGCTTGGGAACTCAGCGGATGAAGAGCTGCCGCCGCCCACGTTGCCGCCACATGCGGTCAGAGCCAGAGCCGCGCCGGCTGCGGAGATTGAGAGGAGAGTGCGTCGGGTCATGCGATTTTTCACGGGAAGATCTCCTATGGTTTCGAGTGTATGAGTCCTAATAAAGCCGATCTCGTGAGTCAGCTCACCATTTAGGTCTCCGGTACAGCCTAGAAAACAGATATGATGCATGTCCAAGGTCAACTATGCATGGAATGATTCCCGAAAGGTATCAAGTGTTCACTCTGGATCAGGCCCGCAGCTTCGTTGCGGTAGCAGAAGAGCTGCATTTCGGACGGGCCGCTGAACGTCTCAATATGACGCAACCTCCGCTGAGTCGGCAGATTCAAAAACTGGAAAGATCCGTCGGAGTTGAGCTGCTCGAACGAGATAACCGCCGAGTGTCACTCACCGCTGCCGGCCACGCATTCCTCGCCGATGCCCGGCGGCTTGTGGTTGCCGCCGAACGGGCGCCGGATAACGCGCGGCGCATTGCAGCGGGCCAGCTCGGTGAACTTCGCATCGGGTTTACCGCCGCATCGGGCTTTAGCCTCTTAGGTCCGCTGCTGGCCGAAATCACCGAACAAATGCCCGAGGTCCATCTGGATCTCGTGGAAATGGTTACTAGCGAGCAGGTAGGCGCCCTGCTCGACGGGGATCTGGACCTGGGGCTCGCCCGGCCGCCCTTTGACGAGAAGCTCTTCGAATCCACCTTGCTCTTCTCCGAAGGCCTGTTCGCCGCGGTGCCTACGGGGCATCGGCTTGACCTGCTGCAGCGAGAACTCATTTTTGATGACCTCCGCGAAGAACCATTGATCATGCACTCTTCGACCAAGGCGCGCTACTTCTACGATCTGGTGGTCCGCCGGCTGGATGTCGAGCACAAGAACGTGCGCCATACCGTCAGCCAGATCCTCACCATGATCGCCTTGGTCTCCGCCGGGCGCGGTATCGCGATTGTTCCGGAAAGCGCCAAGCTGCTGGGCGTGCACGGGGTCAGCTACCTGCGGCTAGGAGAGGTCACCGACGATCCCGTGCAATTGCACGCCATCTGGAGCAAGACCTCCCGCAACCCGGCCCTCGAACGCCTGGTGGAGATTGTGCGCGGATCACTCCACGGCTAATGATGCTCGTAGGGTATCAAACAATATAAATATGGGCTTGGACAGGCATCATGCTTGCTCCATACGCTGGGGACAACGGATTCAATCCACCCACCTTCCGTCGATGCACCTTGCGACGGATCAAGAAAAGGACCATCCCCCATGGCTCAGTACACTCCCGCCGAACTCGCCGACAAGCTCAAAGACGGACTGCTTTCCTTCCCGGTCACCGCGTTTGATGCTGACCTTGAAATCGACGAGCCAACCTACCGCCGCCATCTGGATTGGCAGTCGAGCTTCGAGGTCGCAGGCCTGTTCGCGGCCGGCGGCACCGGCGAAGGCTTTGCCCTGACCTCAGAGGAAGCGGCCAGGGTTGTTCGCATGGCTGTGGAAGAAGCGGGCTCACGAGTTCCGGTGCTCGCCTCGGCCGGCGGTTCGACCAAGCAAGCCATCCAGAACGCCCAGGACGCCGAAGCTGCAGGCGCCGAGGGGTTGCTGCTGCTGCCTCCATACCTGACCGAGTGCGACCAGGAAGGCCTGTACCAGCATGTCTCCTCGATCTGCTCCGCAACCAAAACCGGCGTGATCGTGTACAACCGCGCCAACGCCGTCTACTCGGCGGACACCGTGGCCCGACTGGCAGAGAACCACGAGAACTTCATCGGCTTCAAGGACGCCAACGGGGACATTGAGCACCTGACCAAGGTCTATGCCAAGAACGGTGACCGCTTGTTCTACCTCGGCGGCCTGCCCACCGCCGAGACTTTTGCGCTGCCACTGCTGCAGCTGGGCATGAGCACCTACTCCTCGGCGATGTACAACTTCGTCCCGGAATTCGCCCTGGACTTCTACAAGGACGTGCGCGCCCAGGATCGCGTGGCCGTCAATGAAAAGCTCAACCGATTCGTATTGCCGTACCTGGATATCCGCGACCGCGTCAAGGGCTACGGTGTCTCCATCGTCAAGGGCGGGTTGAAGGCCATCGGCCGCGACTCGGGTTCGGTCCGCCCACCGCTGCAGAACCTCACCGAGCAGGACCTTGCGGATCTGAGCGCACTGATCCAGCAGGCAGGCATTGTGCCCGCCGAGGCCACCCACTAAGCCAAGCCGCGTACATCACCGGCAAATCAACACGTCGAATCAGGAGTAAACATGACCACCAATACTCAGAATTTGAGCGGGCAATCAATCCTTGCGGGTGCTGCTACCACCGGCAACGGCCGCGCCGTACACGGCTACAACCCTGCCACCAATGAACCGCTGGAGCCGGCTTACTCGCTTATCGATCTGGATCAGCTGAAGATCGCCACCGCGGCGGCGGCCGAGGCTTTCGAATCCTTCCGCTCGCTGGAGCCCGCGAAGCACGCGGATTTTCTGGATGCGATTGCCGAGAACATCGAAGCCGTGGGTGCCGAGCTGGCGGCACGCGCCATGGCGGAAACCGGGCTTCCCGAGGCGCGCCTGACCGGCGAGCGCGGGCGCACCACCGGGCAGCTGCGGCTGTTCGCTAAGGTGATCCGCCAAGGCGACCAGCATGGGGTCCGCGTTGATCCGGCACTGCCCGATCGCGCCCCGCTCCCGCGCGTTGACATTCGCCAGCGCAAGATTGCCGTGGGACCGGTTGCGGTCTTCGGCGCCTCCAACTTCCCGCTGGCATTCTCCACCGCGGGCGGAGACACCGCCTCGGCGCTGGCCGCTGGCTGCCCGGTTATTTTCAAGGCACACAACGCTCATCCTGGCACTAGCGAGATTGTCGGTCGGGCAATCAGCAAGGCCGTTGCGGACTTCGGCCTGCACCCGGGCGTCTTCTCGCTGGTTTATGGTCCGGGCGCGACCATCGGCCAGGCCCTCGTAGCGGATCCGGTGATCAAGGCAGTTGGATTTACCGGTTCGCGTTCGGGCGGCACGGCACTAATGGCTACCGCGGCCGCACGTCCAGAGCCGATTCCGGTCTACGCCGAGATGAGCTCCATCAACCCAGTGATCTTCTTTGCCGGTGCGCTGTCCGAAGATCCAGCCGCGCAGGCAAAAGCCTACCTGGGTTCTGTCTCCGGTTCCTCGGGTCAGCTGTGCACCGCACCTGGATTGGTCTTCGTGCCTACCGGCGCTGGCGGTGACGCCTTTGCGCAGGCCATCAGCAGCCAGGCTCCGAATACCGCGGGGCAGACAATGCTGACCGAGGGCATCTACAACTCCTGGATACAGGGTGTCGAGGCCTTAGGCGGCCAGCCGGGCGTCGAGCTGTTGGGTCGCGGTACCGAAGGAGCCGGTCAGAATGCACCGGCACCTGCCATCTACTCCTCCTCGGTAGAACAGCTGCTGGAAAATCCGGTGCTTCAGGATGAAATCTTTGGTGCGGCTTCGCTAGTGATTCGCTACGATTCTGCTGCCGAACTGGTCACCGCGCTGTCAAAGTTGGAAGGCCAGCTCACCGCGACCTTGCAGCTCACCGATGCTGACCACGAGACCGCTGCCGCGGTACTCCCGACCTTGGAAACCAAGGTTGGCCGTATCCTGGTCAACGGCTGGCCAACGGGCGTTGAGGTGGGCCACGCAATGGTGCACGGCGGGCCGTTCCCAGCCACCTCCGATCCGCAGACCACCTCGGTAGGTACGCTGGCCATCGAACGTTTCTTGCGCCCGGTCGCCTACCAGAATTTCCCCAATGCCCTGCTGCCACGGCCGATCGCCAAGGACAACCCTTGGAACCTGACCCGACGCATTGACGGCACCCTGACAACCACCGGAGAGTAGTCGATGAGCAGCCAGCCAACTATCGCCTCGATTCAGGTCATTCCTGTCGCCGGACATGATTCGATGCTGTTGAATCTCTCCGGCGCCCATGGCCCGTTCTTTACCCGCAATATCGCCATCATCACCGACTCCGAGGGCCGCACCGGCCTGGGCGAGGTTCCCGGCGGCGAAGCGATCCGGTCAACCATCGAGGAAGCCGGGGTACTGCTTACCGGTGCTCCGGTCGCGAAATACCGTACGCTGCTGCGCCAGGTCGCTGCCCGTTTCGCGGACCGGGATTCCGGCGGACGCGGTGCGCAGACCTTTGACCTGCGCACCACCGTGCACGCGGTGACGGCCCTCGAATCCGCTTTGCTGGATCTGCATGGCCAGTTCCTCGGTGTGCCGGTGGCCGAGCTGCTAGGGGACGGGCAGCAGCGCGATGCGGTACCAATGCTTGGCTACCTGTTCTATGTGGGCAACCCGGATCAGACCGACCTTCCGTACCTGCGCGAACCACAGGGCGCAGATGCCTGGGGGCGCGTGCGCCGGGAAGAGGCCATGACTCCCGAAGCCATTGTCCGCTTGGCCGAGGCGGCCCAGCAACGCTACGGTTTCAAGGACTTCAAGCTGAAGGGAGGAGTTCAGGATGGTGACGCCGAAGTCGATGCCGTCATCGCTCTGAAGCAGCGTTTCCCCGAGGCTCGAATCACCTTGGATCCCAATGGCGGATGGCTGTTGAAGGACGCGATCCGCTTGGGCAAGCGCATGGCCGGCGTCGTGGCCTACGCCGAGGACCCATGCGGTCCGGAGGGGCGCTTCTCGGGACGCGAGGTGATGAGCGAGTTCCGCCGGGCCACCGGACTGCAAACCGCCACGAACATGATCGCCACCGACTGGCGGGAAATGGCTCACGCGGTGCGCACCAACGCGGTGGATATCCCGCTAGCCGACCCGCATTTCTGGACCATGTCCGGTTCGGTGCGCGTCGCCCAGCTCTGCGACGAATTCGGATTGACTTGGGGGTCGCATTCGAATAACCACTTCGATATTTCGTTAGCCATGTTCACTCAGGTCGGCGCCGCGGCGCCGGGCGAGATCACTGCCCTGGATACGCACTGGATTTGGCAGGATGGCCAGGGACTCACCGAGGATTCGCTGCTGATTCGAGATGGCGAAATCAAGGTTCCGCAGCGCGCAGGTTTAGGTGTCGCGCTGAATATGGATCGGGTGCAAGAAGCTCACGAGCTGTATCTCGAACACGGACTGGGCTCACGCGATGATGCGGTCTCCATGCAATATCTGATCCCCGGCTGGACCTTCGATGCGAAGAGTCCCGCCCTGGTTCGCTAGCGGGCAGCAGTAGAATCTGAATAATGTGCCATGGACGGTGGGGATAATTTCATACTTATCCCTACCGTCCATGGCCGTGAATAACCTCGGACCTGGCAGCACCATCTTTGGGCGAGAAAGGGCAACATGCAAGGAGTATTGCAAGGATTTGCCATTGTCCTGATCCTCATCGGTATCGGCCTGGTGACCTCGATAGCCTTGCCGCGAAAACGCGTGGCAATTGCCCAGGGGCTGACCCCACTCATCTTCTACATCACCAACCCCGCGCTGATGTTCACCCTGCTGGCAAGCACGGACCTGCATGCGGTTATCGGAGTATTCACCCCGATAGCATTGATCACCGCGGTACTGACCGGTGCGCTGTATGCGATGGTCGCAAGGCTGGTTTTTAAGACTCCGGCCCATCGCCTGCCCGCCGCGGCCATGTCCACGAGCTACGTAAACGCCGGAAATATCGGGGTGCCGCTGGCCCTGTACGCGGTGGGGAGCACCAACCCTGTGGTCTCGGTGCTCATTGCGCAGCTGCTCATCATTGCACCGGTCTACCTGTGCATGTTTGCGGTGGTCTCCCGAGCTCCGCGCGGCGACACAGGCAATATGCCGCTCGCGAAGACGATCCTCAAATCCATCGCCAATCCGGTCACCATTGCTACCTTGCTCGGCGCGGTCTTCTCGTTCTTTGGCTTGCGGCTGCCCGAAGTCATTCACGCTCCGGTGCAAATGCTCGGCGACGCGTCGATCCCCCTCTTGCTAATGGCCTTCGGCATGGCGTTGTACGGCCAGCGTCCGCTGTCCGATAAGGACCTGCGAGGCGAAATCTATCTGGCGACCGCGTTCAAGGTGATTTTCATGCCGGTGCTCGCCTGGCTCGTGGCCCGATTCGTCTTTGGCCTGGCTGGAATCGAGCTTCTCGGCGTGGTGATCATGGCGGCGCTGCCCACCGCGCAAAACGTCCTGCTATTCTCCCAGCAGTTCAAACTGCCAGTTGCTGTGCCCCGAGAAGTGGTGCTGACCAGCACCTTGCTCACCATCCCGGTAGTACTGCTGGCAACGTTCCTGCTGGGCTAGGCTGGGCTGGGCTGGGCTGGGCTGGACACGGATGAAAAGTGCGCTTCAGCCGTTTTCATGCCTGTCCAAGGGGAGCGACAAAGCGTGCAGCCTCCTGCCTCGCCGTTCGCGGTCGATTCGCAAAACCCAGAGCACACGAGCGAGCCCAGGCAAGCCCGCATGATTGCCGGCTTGCCTGGGCTCCGCTTTTTCTATTCTGAGAACTTCGGCGAATGGGCGCCGGGATGCTTGCCTGCGGCATATGGCTTTTGCTTGAGCATCCACCGGACAATCAGCGCGATGGCTATCAGCAGCACCGCCAACATGATTGTGCCAGCATTCAGCCCCAACCCGTGAATGAACAGGAAGGAAAGTGTGCCGCCAGCCAAGCAATAGTAGATCGTGACGAGGATCGTCTTGCGAAGCAAGTCACCTTCGCGCCCTAGCAATCCAACAGTCGCCGAGGCGGCCACGATGTTATGGATGGAAATTGGATTTCCACCAGCACCACCGATGGCCTGTGCCGCCACAATGGACTCCGGAGGAACCCCGATCTGAGCCCCTGTGGAAAATTGGAACTGCGAGAAGGTCAGGTTCGAAATCGTATTGGAGCCTGCCACGAATGCTCCCAGCGCACCGATCCACGGCGCGATAAGCGGCCAGAAGCCCCCGGAAATCGCCGCGGCCCCTTCGGCCAACGTCACCGGAATGCTGGAGAGCCCCGAATTATTCAGTTCCGGTCCCGATTGGATCAGGATGCGCACCAGCGGAACGGCGAAGAGCAATGCAACGGCGGTGCCAAAGAGCTGCCCTGCCGACACCTTGAATGCGCGCGCAATTTGGGCGCCGTTCATCTTATGCAAGACGAAGGCAAAGACGGAAGCGAGGATAAGCACGAAGCCGGGAAGGTAGAACGGTTGGATACTGGTGCTGATTCCGGTGCCGAGAATGTCCGCTACTGGAATCGCCAGTCCCGTCAGGAATGCTTTAAGATCCGGGATCACTCGAGTCGCGACCAATAGAGTGCCCATCAGAATATAGGGCGCCCAGGCGCGCAGCACGCCCATGCGCCCGGTAAGGTCAACGGCCTTGGCCGATTCGAGGGAGCCCATCCAACGCTCGGACCAGGTCTCCTTGGGCCCGAAGTCGAAGACTTCCTTGGGCATCAGGAATCCACGGCTGGAGGTAAACATGACCAGTGCGAGGCCGATCAGCCCGCCGAATAGCGAAGGGAATTCAGGACCGAGGAAGCGGGCAGTAAGTACGGAGGGGACCGTCATGGCGAGGGATGCGTAGATGGCGAAGGGCCATACGGCCAGACCGTCCCGGAAGCGGCGTTCCGGTCCGAAGAATCCGGTGAGCATGCAGACCATGATCAAGGGAATGAGCAAGCCGACGATGGCGTGGATTATTGCGACTTGCAGTCCGATTGAGCCCACGAACTCCGGCATGGTCACGCCCAGCACGCTGATGCGTTCTGCCACCGCAGGATCGCCACCGAGCCCCTGCTGGACACCAATCAGGATCGGGGTGCCCACCGCGCCGAAACTCACCGGCGTGCTCTGGATGATCAGGCCCACCATCACCGCGGCCATAGCCGGGAAGCCCAAGGCCAGCAGCAACGGTGCGACCACGGCGGCGGGAGTACCGAAGCCCGAGGCCCCTTCGATGAAGCTGCCAAATAGCCAGCCGATGATCACCGCTTGGACGCGACGGTCAGGAGAAATGTTGTTGAAGCCAGCCCTGATGGTGGACATTGCGCCACCAACTGTAAGCGTCGCGAGCAACAGCAGAGCGCCGAACACAATGTAGAGCATGGTTGCCGCGACGACGAGCCCCTCAATCGAGGCTGCAAGCACACCGCTGAAGTCCATTTTCCAGACGAACAGTGCTACCAGCACCGCAACGACATATCCGACCGGCATCGCGAATTTCGCGGGCCAGCGGAAGCCTGCGAGCAACACTCCAACCACTAATATCGGCGCCAGCGCGAGCAACGCGAGCACAGCTAAGTTGTCCATATTTCTGATCCTCTCTGACCATACTTCCGCAGAGTTCCAGTCTGCGTCCAGGCAGCTTCACTTAGTGCGAGAAACCAATCACCTTATGGTCAGACCACTATGGTCTGACCATAAGAGCATAACCTATTCTCACATAAATTGTGAGGGTAGTCACGCAATGGATTGTGCCACAGCCGCCGAGAGGACCGCGAGGGGAAGGGGCATTGAAGTTCTGACCTCACCAGAAAACCTGCGGACCCCAAGCTCCGCCTCTCTGGATCCAGTTACATTTAGCCTCGATATTTCCAGCCGAATAGGCCTGCCGTCACAGAAACGGCGCACAAACCGCTCGTCACGCCACCTTTGATCTGGCACCAAAAACGATCCCGCGGCCCAAGGGGGCCGCGGGATCGTTATTTTGCTGCTTGGGGCCTTGCAGAGTCTTAGGTCAGCGTCCAGGAGCGCTTGGACAGCCCGTACCAGAAGCCGTCGATTGCCGTCTTCGCGTCGATACCGCCGGATGCATAGGCGGCACCGAGGGATACGTACAGCGGCGCCCAGTGCTCGGAGCGAGGATGAGCCTCGCGTGCCGCCGGCGCCTTGTGCATGAAATCTAGGATAGAGTCCACATCTCCGCGCGCCATCGCCTCTTCGGCCCAGTGGTCGAATTCGCTAGAGGCCGCCGGCGGAGTGGAATCGGCTCCCGCAGCAGGATTGAACCAACGCAGATTGTGGGTGGTGAACCCCGACCCGACAATCAACGTTCCGCGGTCGCGCAACGGGGCCAGTGACTTTCCGAGTTCGAACAAGCCAGCTGGATCCAAGGTCGGCATCGACATTTGCACCACCGGAACGTCGGCCTCCGGAAACATTTCCTTCAACGGCACATAGGCTCCATGGTCGAGCCCGCGAGTCTCATCGCGTTCCACATGGTGGCCATGTATTGCGGTCAGCCGCTCAACCTCGGCAGCCAGCTCTGGTGCCATAGGCGCGTCATAGCGTACGTCATAGTACTTCCGCGGAAAGCCCCAGAAGTCATAGACAAGTTCGTTTTTCTGCTGCGTGGCACTCAGCGTCACCGGAGCATTTTCCCAGTGCGCGGAGATCATCAGAATGTCCTTGGGCTTTTCGATGGCGCCTGACCAGTCAGCTAATTCGCTGGTCCATCGGGCATCATCGGCCAATGGCGGTGCGCCGTGGCTAAGGAAGAGGACTGGAGGGAGTTCTGCTGGCTGCGTCATGAGACAAGGATACACTCAAGTTTATTGAAGCTTCAAGTAATTAGCGTTGTTATCCATGGCACCACCCGCCGCGAAACGCATCCTGCGCACGGTGTCTGCAACCGCACCATGGTCTTATTTGCGAGCTAAAAGTCGATGACCGGGCTGGAGATACCTAGAATGGTAACCATGCACGATGAAAAGCTGCTTTCCGAGGTGGAAAAAGAGTTCACCACCACCCTGCTTCGCGCCCGCCAGACAATCCGCGAACGCGCCAGAGCGATCCATCCGGAGCTGCAGGCACCGGGCTACCGGATTCTGTCCTTCTTGATTCACCACGATGCACAGCAGCAAGGTGTCCTCGCCGAACACCTCGAACTGGACAAGGCCACCATTTCTCGAATGGTCAAGCAGCTTGAGACCATGGGGCTCATTACACGTACTTCGGATCCAAACGATGGCCGAGCCCAGCTGGTTTCGGTCACCGGAAAAGCGCGCGAGGCCTGGAAAGTCAGCGGGAATACCCTGCGCGAGCGGCTTCACCGCCGCTTGTCCGAATGGGACGAGACGGATGTGCGTCGTTTCGCCGACCTGCTGCACCGTATGAATGAGGAAATCGAAGATCCCCAATAATCCCGGTTACTCGAGAAGCGCCATGAAATCCTCGGTATTCAGGGATGCTGCTGCCGCCATTTGGTCCGAATCCCCCAGCACCTCGTTGAAGAGCTGGGTCTTCCTTGCCTGCAAAGCCAGTACCTTGTCTTCAATGGTGTCCTTCGCAACCAACCGGTACACATACACCGGCTTATCCTGACCGATGCGGTGCGCCCTGTCGATAGCCTGGGCTTCGGCCGCGGGATTCCACCACGGATCCAGCAAAATGCAGTAGTCCGCTGCGGTGAGATTAATGCCGAACCCTCCGGACTTGAGCGAGATGAAGAAGACCGGGAATTTGCCGAGCCCAAAATCCTCGATGAGCTCTCGGCGCTTTGCCCCGCTGGTGCTTCCGTCCAGGTAGCCGGTTTCAAAGCCAAGGTGCAGGGCAACGCCGCGCGCCTTGGACAAGAACGAGGTGAACTGGCTAAAGACCAAGATCTTATGGCCTTCGGCCACCGCATCTTCCAGCAGCGAATGCAGCAGTTCAAGTTTCGCGCTTGGGCCGGTCCCTTCATCAACAAGCGAGGGGTCCAAGGCAAGCTGGCGAAGCAAGGTCAGCGACTGCAAAATCTTGAACCGGTTGGAATCCACGTCTTGCACCAGACCCAGCACCTCTTGGCGCACACGCTGGAAACGCCGGTCGTAGGCTTTGCGGTGCGCCGATTCCAGATCCACGTAAATGACCTGCTCGGTCTTCGCCGGAAGGTCCTTGGCCACCTGTTCCTTGGTCCTGCGCAGGACAAACGGACGCAACCTGCTCTTCAGCCGTTGCATTCGCGAGCCATCCCCCGAAGCGATGGGCTTGGAATAGCTGTCCTTGAAGGCCTTGAGCCCACCGAGCAGGCCGGGCGCGGCTAGTGAAGTCAGCGCCCAGAGTTCCAAGAGGTTGTTTTCCACCGGAGTGCCGGTGACCACAAACTTGCACGGCACTTGAATCTGGCGCACCTGCTTATATCCCTTGGAAGCGTGGTTCTTGACCATTTGCGCTTCGTCCAGAATCAGCACCGAAAAGCCCATCGCTTCAAAGTGCTCGAAATCCAGCCGGAAAATTGCGTAGCTGGTGATCACCAGTTGCGCATCGCCGATTGCTTCTGCCACGCTCGAGCGGCGCTTGGTGCTGGTCTCGCCCAGCGCCGTGGTGCGAAGCTGCGGCGTGAATTTGGTCGCCTCGCTCGCCCAGTTGCCTACCACCGAGGTAGGCGCGACCACCAGATATTTGGCCTCCGGATCCTCGTGACGGGCTTTGTCCAGTGCGGCGAGCAACTGAACCGTCTTACCCAGTCCCATATCGTCCGCGAGCACACCACCCAGCTGATGGCGGCGCAAAAAGTCCAACCAGTTGAGCCCTTGCTGCTGATAGTCGCGCAAGGTGGCGGTGAAGGATTCGGTGACCTGCACCGGCTCCGGACCATCCGCCCCGGTCAGTTTCGCCATCGCGGTGAGCCACTCATTTTCCTGAGCTTCGATAATGCCCAGCGCTACCAGTTCTTGCCACCAGTCAATGCTCAACCGGTGCATTCGCACTCCCGAGGATGTGCTTTGCGCCAGTTCACCGGCTTCCGCAATGAGCTGGCGCAAGACATGGAACTCTTCGCCATCGATGGGAACCACCCGAGCGTCTTCCAGCACCAGGTAGTCATCCCCGGCGCTGAGCGCGCTGAATAGCTCGACAAAGGGAATATTCTGGTCGGCAAGCTTGATATCGACGTCCAGGTCGAACCAATCGTTGCTCGATTCGCCGGCCCCGATGCTTACCACGGCTTGCCCCTCGGCGACTCGGTACTCGGGGACTGCGGTCTGCTCGTCGACGTGCACATCGGGGTGCTCACGCAGCAATGGCAAGGTATCAAGCACAAAATCGATGCTCTCGCTGGTGTCCAGGCGCAGTGCTGCGAAGCTTCCCGTGTTCGTCTGCACCAGAGGGTGCTCGGAACCGACTTTGTCCAGGATGCTGCGCACGATCAGTCGTTCGGTTTTCCGCTGGCGTACCCCCGCATCGGCATACTGCCAGGAGAAATCTCCGGTCAGTTCGTTGCGCGAATGCCGCAGTTCGAGCCGCAGCATTGGCCGCGCCGGTTCCGGTACGTCGAAACTTCCATCGGTGCTGCTCAGCGGCGCAACGAGACGCAACCGGGACAAGAACGATTGGTTGAAATCGGATATCTGATCCGCCGGAATTTCCACCGGACCATTGCGGATAAGATCTATGAGCTCGTTGGTAATCGCCGGTTCGAAGCAGGCAAGGTGCAAGGAGCCGCCCTTGTCCGGTGCCCCGTCAGAGAACACGGCCGCGGCCGGTGGCCTGCCCAGCGCGATCATGGATTTCGGGAATCCCTCCGGAGCCGAAATCTTGGGATCCAGGGTAAGCCCAGTGGGGCCTTGCCTGAAATCGACAAAACCCGTCGCAGGTGATTGCGGGAAGTCGAGGGGTTCCTTCGTCTTGGCGGCCACGATCGCGACACCCGAGTCGCGGATGCTTTTCAGACAGTGCGCCAGCTCTTCACCGGGCAGGGCGTTGAGGGTTACCCAATCGTTGCCCCAATGATTGTAATAGTAGGCTTCGCCCTGTCGCAGCGTCAGAGCGTGCAACTCCATCATCGCCTTGCGTTGAGTCTCATCGAAACGCTTGTCATGTTGCAGATTCGCCCATGAGACGCCGCTTTGCACCCAGGGCGAGCGGCTACCCGGTTGGGCCGGGCGCACTTTGATGTCATAGGACTCGGCATGCCGATATCGTTCATGAACTACCGAGACCAGCATGCCCAGCGCCAGGATATCGGCCTCGGGTTCCGCCACGGGCAAGAGTGCTTGCAAGGATCGTTGCCAGTGCGGAATCGGCCGCGGGCTCGACCCGTCATGGGGGTTGAGGCTGGAGTCGTCGCTGACCGTCAGTTCTTCATCCGGGTTGCGCGTCAGGTACAGCCCCAGCGCGGCGATGTGCTTGCACGGTCCGTCCAGTTCCTTGGCCGAGCAGTTAAAAACATAGTGGACTTTTCCATTATTCAGTTCCAGCTGGATGAACGCATCGGCGTCGGCCACGTCGGCGTGGACACGACTCATCCCGCCGGTCTGCACCCAGCGGTACGGGTTCACCTCACCCGACGAATGGATGAGGCTGCCCTCCATCATCGTTCGGGCAGCGAAATACCGGTTCAGCTCGGGAAAAGACAGCGTGTATTCCATGTCCACCATTCGTTGCAGCTCAGGTCCAAGGGAAGCGGTAGCTCAAGTCTATTTGCTTGCCCGACAAAATACCTCGTACCCTCGGCCACTGATGCAACGCCGAATTCCGCTGGAATTCATGCCGTGCCATTCATTGAAACTTCGACAAGCAAACCCGGTAGCTTTCCCCTTGAGGGATAGCTACCGGGTTGATCCTTTTGCCCTAGCGCGTCTGCGAATAGAACCAGGTGATGTGTTCTTCCAACAACTGCGCTGCACGTTCACGCTGGTTGGTGGCGAAAGCGTGGTGAATGGCCTTGTGCTGGCGGCGGAGCACGCGCACGATCGGCTGCCACGACTCGTCATCAGGAATTGATTCGGAGACGTAGTGGCTAATCGAGTTTCGCAAGGATTCCATCATGGTCTCCACCACCGAATTTCCCGCCATGGAGGCCAGCAACACGTGGAATTCGGCATCGATCCGGTGGAACGCGTCGCGGGAAAGCTGCGGGTCATCCATGCGCATGATCAACACCGCGGTGCGGTCAATGACCTGCTGGGCATGCGCCGGATTTCGCGGATTCATCTGGGCGGCCCAGGTTTCCATCAAGATTCGGGATTCAACTATTTCGCGAACGTTGATGCCTTTCGCGGCCAAGTGCATGCGCAAAGCTTGAGAAATACCCGCGGACGGGTTGGAGATGATGACAGCGCCGGAGTTCGGGCCGGAACCCGTCGAGGTTCTGACCAAGCCCAGCACATCCAGCACGCGGATGGCATCGCGAACCGATGCCCTGGAAATCTGATGCTGCTCCGCGAGCGCACGCTCGCCGGGGAGCTGGTCCCCTATGGCGAGTTTTCCGGAACGGAGGTCTGCCTCGATTGACTCAAGGACGACCTGGTACGCACGCGGGGCTGGAGTAATAGACATCAGAAGACCATTTTAGCCTTGAACTAGATTACGGAAGCATCCACGACAAAATCGGCGTGGACTGTAGGTAAACCAGGGTACACAGTACCAGCAGCATGCCTACGGACCAGCCGGCAACTTTCTTGAGGATCACCGATTCCTGGCCTTCCATCTTTACCGCGGTGGCGGCAATTGCCAGGTTCTGCGGGGAGATGAGCTTGCCGACCACGCCACCGGAGGTGTTCGCTGCGACCAGCAAGGTCGGGTCGATGCCGGCGTTGACGCCGGCGGTCTGCTGCAGCTTGGCGAACAGCGCGTTGGCGGAGGTATCCGAACCGGTCACGGCGGTGCCGATCCAGCCCAGGATCGGGGAAAGGAAAGCGAAGGCGCCGCCGGCACCGGCGAGCCAGGTACCCACGGTGATGGTCTGGCCGGACAGGTTCATCACATAGGCCAGGCCGAGCACCGAGAGGATGGTCAGGGCCGCGTAACGCATGCTGTACATGGTTTTGCCGACTTCTGCCAGGCCTTCGCCGAAGGTCATGGCGTATTTGCCGTTGCCGGTGTTGCGCGAGTAGACGAATGCAACGATCACACCGGTGATCAACAGCAGTGTGCCCGGGGAGGACAGCCAGGAGAAGTTGTAAATCGTCGAGGCTACCGCCTCGCCCGCTGCGTCGACCACGCTGCCATGCAATCCTGGCCAGCCGAACTTGATATCGGTGCTGGCCAGCCACGCCGGAATATCAACGCCCAGCTTCCACAGTTTGGCAATACCGAAGATCACGATCACCAGCAGGTACGGGAACAAAGCCATCCAGGTGTTGTTGGCGTGCAGCTTCTTGTTATGCTCCACCGGCTCGGCAGCAGCCTCCGGGGTCAGCACCCGCGCTCGCGCCTCGTCGGCACCCTTTGGAGTCCAGAAGCGAAGCAGAATCACTGCGGCGGCCAAGCCGACGAGCGAGGCCACAATATCGGTCAGCTCGTAGGAGAAGTAGGTCGAGCAAAGCCACTGGGCCACACCGAAGGAAATGCCGATGGTCAGGGTCGCCGGAAGAGTCTGGCGCATACCACGCCAGCCGTCGATAACCAGGACCAGAATCGACGGGACAAAGAGGGCCAGCAGTGGTGACTGGTGGCCCACAACCGCGCCGATTTCGGTGGCCGGGATTCCGGTCAGGGCACCGGCGGTGGTGATCGGGATGGCAACTGCGCCGAAGGCAACCGGGGCAGTGTTGGCGATCAAGACGGCACAGGCCGCACGCAATGGAGCCAGACCCAAAGCCAGCAGCATGGTTGCGGTAATTGCCACCGGAGCGCCGAAACCTGCCAGTGCTTCGAGCAGCCCACCGAAGCAGAAGGCGATCAGCACGGCCTGGATGCGGACGTCGCCACCACCAATCACATCAAAGACCCGGCGCAGATCCTCGAAGCGTCCGGACTTCACCGTCACCTGGTAGAGGAAGATGGCCATCACCACGATCCAGACGATCGGGAAGGCACCGAAGACCATGCCCATCACCCCGGAGTTCAACGCCATGCCAACCGGCATATGCCAACCAAAGATCGCGATGATGATGGCGACTGCCAGCGAGCCTAGGCCGGCTATATGTGCTTTGGTCTTGATTACTGCCAGCAAAACAAAGAAGGTAAGAAGAGGGATCAAGGCAACAAGTGCTGAGATCGCTACACTTCCCGCAACTGGATCTGTGGAGGGTGTAAACACGGTGTGGGCGTCCTTACTCGAAGTTGGTCTGACCATACGTGGTCCGACCACCTAGATTACAAGGTGAGTACGATCACAACAAATCTTGACTTATCCAAAGATGAACACATAGTATGGTCAGACCACACTTCGAAAGAGTTATTTACTATGCGGATTGCTCTCTTTGCCACATGCATCGTGGATGCCATGTACCCCGAAACCGCCAAGTCGACCGTCAAAATCTTGGAACGCTTGGGCCATGAAGTCATTTTCCCCAAGGCCCAGGCCTGCTGTGGGCAAATGCATATCAATTCCGGATACATGCCTGAAGCCCTGCCCGTGGTCGAAAACCACATCAATGCCTTTGACACCGACGACTACGATGTCGCGGTAGCTCCTTCGGGTTCCTGCGTTGCCTCCGTTAAGCACCAGCACCCGTATCTGGCAGAGCGGCTCGGCAAGCCCGAGTTGAAGGAACGAGCGGTTGCCGTCGGCAAGCGCACCTATGAGCTCTCGCAGCTCCTGGTTGACGTGCTCGGCGTGAGCAACGCCGCCGAGCAGCTGGGCAGCTATTTCCCGGACACCATCACCTATCATCCTTCTTGCCACGGCAAGCGTTCGCTGGGGCTTGGCGACCGCCAGCTTGACCTGCTGAAAACCGTGGGAGGCATTACCGTCGAGGAACTTCCCGAAGCGGATCAGTGCTGCGGCTTCGGCGGGACCTTCTCGCTGAAAAACGCCGACGTATCCACCGCCATGCTCGAAGACAAGATGAAGAACATCTGCTCCACCGGTGCTTCGGCCTGCGCCGGGGGCGACGCCTCCTGCCTGATGCACATCGGAGGCGGACTTTCACGCACCGGAGCCAAACCAAAGACCCTGCACCTGGCCGATATCCTGGCCAGCACCATGGAAGAGACGGTGACCCTGTGACTCAGGTATTCCTCGGCATGCCAGCGGCGGGACATGGCAACCTTTTCGAAGAAGAGCCATTCCCCCAGGCCGCGCACCGCGAGCTGGGCAACACCCAGATGCGCAAGAACCTGCGCCATGCCACCCACACCATTCGCGACAAGCGGGTGAAGGTTGTCGGTGAACTTCCCGACTGGGAAGAGCTGCGCGATGCCGGCTCGGCCATCAAGAACAACGCGATGGCAAATGTCGAAGAGCTGCTGCTTCAGTTCGAGAAGAACTTCACCGCCCGTGGCGGCACCGTCCACTGGGCACGGGATGCGACCGAGGCCAATAAGATCGTCACCGAGCTGGTCAAGGAAACCGGCTCCACCGAGGTGGTCAAGGTCAAGTCCATGGCCACCCAGGAAATTGGCTTGAATGAATACCTTGAGACCCAGGGCATCGAGGCCTTCGAAACCGACCTCGCCGAACTCATTGTTCAGCTGGGCAACGACAAGCCAAGCCATATTCTGGTCCCCGCGATCCACAAGAACCGCACCGAAGTGCGCGATATCTTCTTGAAGGAAATGCCTTCGGTGGACCCGGAGCTCACCGATGAGCCGGCCAAGCTGGCCGAGGCAGCCCGTTCGCATCTGCGCAAGAAGTTCCTGGCCGCCAAGGTGGCGATCTCCGGTGCGAATTTCGCCCTGGCAGATACCGGCACCCTAGGCGTCGTGGAATCCGAGGGCAACGGCCGCATGTGCCTGACCCTTCCCGAAACCCTGATTACCGTCATGGGCATCGAGAAGGTCCTGCCGAAGTGGGAGGACCTCGAAGTCTTCATGCAGCTGCTTCCACGTTCCTCCACCGGCGAGCGCATGAACCCGTACACCTCGCTGTGGACCGGGGCCAGCGCCGACGACGGACCGCAAAATGTGCACGTCGTGCTGCTGGATAACGGTCGCACCCGCGCCCTGTCGGACCGATTTGGCCGCACCGCGCTGAACTGCATCCGCTGCTCGGCCTGCATGAATGTGTGCCCGGTGTACGAACGCACCGGCGGGCACGCCTACGGTTCGACCTACCCCGGCCCGATTGGCGCGATTCTTTCCCCGCTGATGACCGGCATCGAGGCAGAGGACAACGGTTCGCTGCCCTATGCTTCCTCGCTGTGCGGCGCCTGCTACGACGCGTGCCCGGTGAAGATCAATATCCCCGAGATCCTCGTGCACCTGCGCGGCGAAGACGTGGATGCCAAACGCGAGACGCATAAGATCCCCACCCAAATGGACCTGCTGATGAAGGGTGGTTCCTGGGCGCTGGGCAAGGGCAAGAACCTGGGGCTGCTTGAAAAGGCTCTGCCGCTGGGCCGCCTGATGGCCGGCAAGGACAAGAAGATCAAGAAGCTTCCGGGCATCGCGGCCGGCTGGACGCAGAGCCGCGATATCCCTGCCCCACCGAACAAGTCCTTCCGCGACTGGTGGAGCGACGAAAAGGAGTCCAAGTGAGCGCCAAAGAAGAAATCCTCGGCCGCATCCGTTCGGCGCTGTCAGATGCGCCGGTAGCCGAGGAAACTCCCCGCGAGTACCGTACCTCCTCGCAGATGTCCGAGGAAGAGCTCATCGAGATGCTGGTAGACCGGCTGGTCGATTACAAGGCGGGCGTAGAGGTCATCGACAACGCGCAGATTCCCGAGTTTGTTGCCGCGAAACTGAAGGACGCTAATTCGGTCGTCTTCCCGCATGGGCTGGATCAGCAGTGGCTGGCTGACCTGCCGCAGGGTGTCGCCCAGATTGCCGATGCCCCAGGGTCACGGCTTACGGTTGCCGAACTGGATGAGACCAGCGCCGTGGTGACCTCCTCGCAGGTGACCATCGCCGAGTCCGGAACCATCATCCTCGACGGCGAGCCGAATCAGGGGCGCCGCGCGATCTCATTGGTCCCGGACCATCATCTGTGCATCGTTCCGGTGTCCAGCATCGTGCAGCTGCTCCCCGAAGCAATGCCCCGGCTGACCATCACC
This sequence comes from Glutamicibacter sp. BW80, assembly GCF_002332385.1. Classification (NCBI taxonomy): domain Bacteria; kingdom Bacillati; phylum Actinomycetota; class Actinomycetes; order Micrococcales; family Micrococcaceae; genus Glutamicibacter; species Glutamicibacter sp. BW80. Next base: position 124,218 of record NZ_NRGV01000011.1, read on the forward strand.
CGCCCGTTGACCTGGATCTCCGGGCCGTCGGCCACCAGCGACATCGAGCTGGAGCGAGTGGAGGGCGTGCACGGTCCACGCACCCTGGACGTGCTGCTGGTGCGCGGGCTGTAGCAAACACATTCACTAAAGCCATCGTGGCCGGATCCCGTTCCTAAAATTCCAAGGGGATCCGGCCACGAGTCTATTAATCGGCGCCGGCTGTTGTTGCCACTGCCATTTTGTTGGGCGGCTCGGCGGGCCATGCCGAAGCATTCTCCTGTCCGGTAACCAGATCCAAGCTATGCCTCGCCGGGTGCTCTGTGCCGTGGTTCCACCGCTGGCGGCATCTGGCAGCTAGCGCGCTCGCGCTATCCCGAGAGGGTACGTTAAACCTAAAAAATCCCGCCAGTGGCGGGATTTATGGGCGAATCTCCTAGAGGTGCGAGAACATTTTCAAGCGCATCGATTTGGCCGTCGACATATGCGCCCGGACTTGCTCCTGCGCTTGGTCCGCGCGGCGCTCGCTAATTAGCTCCACGATGCGCTGGTGCTCATCGAGGGAGTCGGCCCAGCGCGATCCCACCGAAAGCGTCGAGGTTGGGGCGTGCAGTTGATGCGTTGCCAAGCGCTCCAGCAGGTCTTCGAGCACCGGATTGTGCGCTGCACGCCAGAGTGAGCGGTGGAACTCGATATTTGTCAGCAAACGCGTTGAATCATCGGGATCGACCAGCGCGCGATCCCGTTCAACGAGGGCTTCGAGCCTGACCAGGTCCGGGTCGGTCCGGCTCCGCGCGGCCTCCGCAGCGGCCTGGCCTTCGAGCATGATGCGCAGGTCGTAAACCTGCATGATCTGCTCCGGGTCAATTTCGCGCACGAACAATCCGCGGGCTCGGCGTTCGAGCAGCCCCTCATGCAGCAACCGGGTGAGCGCCTCGCGCACCGGGGTGCGCGAGACGCCGAAGCGTTCGGCCAGCGCGACCTCACGCAGCGGATCTCCGGGCGCGAAGGCACCGCGCAGCAGGTCTTCCTTCAACTGCGCGTGAATCGTTTCCGAATCGATTTTCGCCATGCCCCGCCATTCTGCGTCCAACAGTAGTGATCTGCAGTTCCCTCGCACGCGGTGCCGCGTACGAGGGAACTGCACCTTGCCTTAGGCCAGATTACCGGCTCGGCGGCCAAACACGACACCGGCGGCAAGACCCGAACCACCTGGGTAGTTCGCCGAGAACAGTCCACCGAGCATCTCGCCGCAGACGAACAGGCCGGGTACCGGCTGGCCTTCTTCGTTCAGCGCGCGGCCCTCGGTGTCGCCCTTGAGCCCACCGAAGGTGAAGGTGATGCCGCAGGTGACCGGGTAGGCGTAGAACGGACCGGTGGCCAACGGGGTGGCCCAGTTGCTCTTCACCGGAGTGACCTTCGAGGCGCGGCCATCCAGCACGTTCGGATCGAACGGGATGCTGGTGTCGATGGCACCGTTGTATTCGGTGATGGTCTTGGCCAGCGAGGCGGCGTCGACGTTGATCTTCTCGGCCAGTTCCTCGACGGTATCGGCAACGACTTCGGAGATGCCAGGCATCTCGTATTCTTCACTGCGCAGCATCGGACGCAAGTTTGCATCGAAGATCTGGTAGGCGACAGAATCCGGCTGCTTCAAGATTTCGCGGCCGTACTTGGCGTAGGTCAGGTTGCGGAAGTCCGCACCTTCGTCGAGGAAGCGCGCGCCAAGGTTGTTGACGATGATTCCCAGCGGGTAGGACTGGCGGGTCAGGCGGTTGGTCAGTTCGCGGTTCGATTCGTTCTTCGCGGTGAATGCGTCCCACTGCACCGAGTGGCAGGTGCTCCAGTCGCCGCCCTTGGCAATGCCGATCTCCAGTCCTGCCTGGATCATTGCACCGTGGTTGTATGGGGTGCCGCGGACCTTCGCGTTCTCCCAGCCCTCACCCAAGTGCTCCTTGCGCAGCTCAGGGTTGGCTTCGAAGCCACCGGCGCCCAGGACGACCGACTCGGCGCGCAGTTCCTGCACGCTGCCGTCGCTCTGGCGGACCTTGACACCCTTGACCGTGCCGTCTTCAACGATCAGCGCGAAGACGTCCTGCTCGAAGCGGACCTCGGTGCCAAGCTTTTCGGCCACCGCAAGGTGATCCTTCATCAACCCTTCGCCGCCGTCCACGTTTCCGACATGCAGCCCGCCCCAGAAGAGGAAGGTGCCATCTTCGCGGGAGTACGCTTGGCGCTCGTACATCAGGCGGTACTTCAGCCCCAGGGACTTCAGCCAACGCAAGCCCGGTGCTGCTTCGGTGACAAGAACCTCGGTCAGTTCCTTGTCATTGCGCCCCTCGGTGACCTTCGCCATGTCGCCCGCGTAGTCTTCCGCGGAGTAGGGAGGAACCTCGGAGAGCTTGTGGCGCTCGTCGAATTCGATGAAGTCCTGCAGGTCTTCCAGACCGTTATGCGCGATTCGGGTGGCGCCGGCGGTGTAGTAGCTGTTTCCGCCGAACTGATCCTTCGGAGCTTTTTCCAACAGCAGGACCTTGCGGCCGCGCGTGACCGCAGCGTGTGCGGCGGTGAAGGCCGCGTTGCCTCCGCCGACGACGATAACGTCTGCAACGTTAGTGGATTTTCCCTGGACTGGAGTAGTCATATCTGGTGACCTTTCGGAATTCTTGAATTCAGCAGTTCCGACCGCGTGAAGACCACACGAAGCGGAGTCGAATTCGACGTCTGAACGTTGATTCCTAATTAGTGTATACACAAAAGAACATTAAAAACCACTAAAGTCTGCAAATAGTTCCAGTGCTACTTCCGGCAATAGCGATACGCCGGACGGCCAGCGGTACCGGACCGCGATTTCAGTTCGACCAATTCATGTCCGGCGGGTCCTCACCGGTGCGGCACCATGGACCTCTGCCCGGACTCAGCATCGGACAATGAATTGCTCGGCGCCTAGTTCCTGGCTTCGCTTTGCCGTCCGGCCGCACTAGGTCATACCGGCGAGGAGTACGGCGCATCTCTGGTTACATAGGGTAGTTATAGAAATCGGGCTGAAGATAGGAAATAACTTTGAGCAAACCACCGGCCGCAGCAGCCACGCAGTTGCCCGACTCTGCCCTGCGTTTCGTTGGTTTCCTGTCATTTTTCGATCGTTATGCCACCCCGCCAATGTTTCTGGCGCTATCGCTGGCGACTGCGCTTACGCTGTCTCAAGCCGTCGAACTCGTGGCGGGGTATTCATTGCTTTACGCCTTGGGGCAACCGCTATGGGGAATGGCCAGCGATAGGTTTGGGCGACTCACCGTATTGCGGTGCGCGCTGTTCGGAGTGGTGCTTGGCGCGATTGCCAGCAGCGCATTCACTGGGTTCCTCCCCCTATTGATCGCCCGGTCATGTACGGGTTTCATGTTCGGTGCGCTGTATCCGACCCTGCTCACCCTGCTCGGTGATACCCGTGCTGGCTTGGCTAAGGCCCGTGGTCTGTCAGATCTGCAAATTTATTCTTCGTTGGGTACTACCTTGGCCACGCTCGTCGCCGGCGCGCTTGCCACGTTCGTGGATTGGCGTTTGGTGTTCCTCCTTCCGGCCGCAGGCGCAATAGCGGCGCTAGTGACCCTGCGCCGGGTGGCCGAACCGTTGCAGGAAGCCACCGCTCGGAACTTCAAGGCGGCCTTCGGCGCAGATAATATACTTCTGTACGCGGTGGTATTCCTCGAAGGCGGGCTATTACTGGGGCTGCTTGCCTATGTAGTTCCCGCCTTGCAAGATGCTGGCGTGGGCATCTGGATCTCGGGCCTGCTTGGTTGCGGATTCGCGGTTGGCGTGATTTTCGGTGCGCGGCTCATGCGTCAGCTCATGTCGAGGTTTTCCCGTACCTGGCTCATCGGCATCGGTGGCGCAGTGCTTTGGGCGAGTTTCGCCCCTTCGGCTTTCGCCCCCTCGCCTGCGGCATTCACCAGTACCGCGTTCCTGCTCGGGGTGGCCAACGCGGTCATGCATTCGTCCATGCAAGGTTGGGCCACCGAAGTAGCACCGCAAGCGCGGGCCACGACTGTTTCGCTGTTTGTCTTCTCGCTGTTTTTCGGGGCCTCGGCGACTACCTATCTCACGGCTGACCTCGCTGAGCAGGGAAACTTTTCGCGCATATTCGGTATCGGCTTTTGGCTCAGTATCGTCCTGGCTGTCTCAGCGACCTGGCTGCATGCGCGCTGGCTAGCAAGGCAACTCGCTTAGAGGAAAGTGCTCAGCAGCACTCCAATGCCCATGAGGAAAAGCGCTGCACAGGCAGTCCATTCCAAGCGAAGGGTGATTTCTGGCTTCTTGAACCACTGCATCGCTTTGGATGCCACCGCGCTCAAGATCAATAAATACAGGAATCCAACCGCCGCAAATATTGCGCCCAAGCCCATTCCCCACAGCAGGGTACTCGATTCCTTGGGGATAAAGCTTGGCATCATCGCCAGAAACAACAATCCTAATTTCGGATTCAGAGCTGCCGAAAGCACACCAGCAACAAAAGAACGGCGCAACGTTTGACCCCGCATGCGAGCGCCGGCTCGCGTTTCAGTGCGCGCAATGGCGCTATCGGCTTTGGCGACGGCGCGAGATTTCAAGAATCCGGATAGCCCCAAGTACATCAGGTACAGACCGCCAAGAATCGCAATGATCGCTTCGATGACGGGGTAGCGCTGCATCAACGATGCGGCACCAGCACCGGCCAGCGTGGCCCAGGCGAAAATTGCTGTCACCATGCCGAGCGCCGCGACGACACCGTGGAGCTGGCGCACCAGAGAAAAGCGCAGGACCAAGAAAGTATCTGGCCCTGGTGAGAGAGTGACCATTACGCATACGCCGAGGTATGCCAAGAACGAAGCCCAAGTCATGATCTCTAAGTATAGAAATTCACCACCAGAGTGCGTTAATGCATGACGCGGGCTTAGCATTAGAAGTGCACTACCTAGGAGGCAGAGGCAAAATGTCACAGCCGCAGTACGGGCCGCAGCCCAGTTATCAAGATCCTGCTACCGAGTTCAACGGACACTACCCGCCGCCGCATCCCGGCGTTGCCTTGTCGCAAACTTCAATGATTCTCGGAATTCTCTCGCTTTTTGTCGTGGGCGTGATCCTCGGCCCGATCGCCATTATCAAAGGAAACGAAGCCGAACGTGCCTATGGTGTTCAAGCTACCGTCGGTAAAGTCACTGGGATGATCGGCTTGATCCTGGGAGCACTGCAGCTGCTAGCGGTCGTTGGATATTTCCTCTTGGTCCTCTTCATACTTCCGTTCTCGATTTACGGCTCAGGTATGTCAGAGCAATGAAGACTGCAGAAACAAGACCACCATTTCCTCTCAAAGAAATAAGGGCCCCTCATGAGCACTCCGAATAACGAACCTAATAATCCCTACACCTCAGGAAATCCCGGCCAGCAGCCGCAGTACCCGTACCAGAGCCCAGGCCAGAACCAGCAATTTGGTGCCGCACCGGGCTACCCCGGGTACGCTTATCCGCAGCAGCATGCCCAGGGCTCCCAGTTGGCGCAGACTTCGATGATCTTGGGCATCATTTCGCTATTCGTCGTAGGCATCATCTTGGGGCCAATCGCCATTTCCAAGGCCAAAAGGGCCGAACGGGAATTCAACACCGACGCCACGGTCGGCAAGGTGACTGGCTGGATCGGGACCATATTCGGAATTATCGGGTTGCTCTACATAATTTTGATGATCGTCATGGCGGTCACCTTTGCCGGAACCGATGCCATGTACTCCGAATTCTCGTAATCGCTGCGTACCGTCCGCCTAGCACGGTTAACGACAGAGACCTGGCGAAGCGCTTTCGCGCATCGTCAGGTCTCTGTCTGTATCGGCCCTGCACCATCCCCCATAGATGGCTTCGGGAGCTTATTCTGCGGTTGGCAGGACGAAAGAAGCGTCGATTTCGATCTTGACCTTGTCGCTGACCAGCACGCCGCCTGCTTCGAGAGCCGCGTTCCAGGTGATGCCGAATTCCTTGCGGGAGATGGTGGTGGAGGCGAAGAAGCCTGCACGGGTTGCGCCGAAGGCGTCTACCACCTGGCCGCCGAGCTCTGCTGCGAATTCAACCTGCTTGGTGACGCCGCGGATGGTCAGGTCGCCGACGAGAACGAAGTCCTCGGCGTCGCCCTTGGTGCCGGTGGACTTGAAGGTCATGACCGGGAATTCCTCGGCATTGAAGAAGTCGGCGCTGGTCAGGTGGCCGTCGCGGTTTGCATCCTTGGTGTTGACCGACGCGATCTGAACGGTGGCTTCGATCGAGGACTCTTCCAGGCTCTGGCCAACATTCAAGGTTGCCTCGAATTCCTGGAAGCTGCCGCGGACCTTGGAAACACCTGCGTGGCGAACCGAGAATCCGATTTCCGAGTGCGAAGCGTCCAGGGTCCAGGCGCCGACGGTCAGTGGTGAAGTTGCAGATACAGTCATTTTCAGTTCCTTGTCGTCATCGCCAACACTGTAGTTGACGTTTCAATTTGTTTTGCTGATACAAGTATTGCACTAGTTAAGTTGAAGCGTCAACCATATCGCGCAATAAACTTTTCCTCGATTTCGAAGCGGGTGTGCCATTTCGCTCCTGACTAGTAATTTAATTTCAAAAATTTTTCTGCTCAGGCTTCTCCGATCCGAGTAATTCTGGCTAGACTGGGCGCATGACCAGTGATCCGAACGCACCTAATAAAAAAGCGCAGGAAGCCGAACTAGCAGCGGATCTCGAAGAGATCTGGCAGGAAGAGTCCCCCACTACCGCCGAAGTCACCAAGTCTGCCGACGAAGTCGACGGCAAGTTCGGCACCCGCGACGGTTCCTAGAAATCGTCCGGACTGCTACAACCATTCTGCGCCCTCGGACGCTAACCAATCCAGTATTTCGGCGCAAGACCACCAGGCGAACAAACGGCAGGTGAACACTGCGCAAGTTTTTGCCTGGGTTATTAACCGCGAATGGCCGCTCCAAGGAACCTAGTCCCTGAAACGGCCATCACGTGGGTTGCTTTACTAAGGTGCGCTAATTAGACCTTCGTTCAGCATCCATTCATAGGCGACATCGGCGGGCTCGCGCCCTTCAACGTCCACCTGATAGTTCAGCTCCAGCAGCACCTCATCGGTCAGCATTGGCGCAATCTGCGCCATCACGTCTTTGACGCCGGGATTTTCCTGCAAGAATTCGGCATTGAATGCTGGGGCCGCGTTATAGCTCGGGAAGTACTGCTTGTCGTCCTCTAGCACCGTTAGATCCAGCGCCCTGATGCGGCCGTCGGTTGTGAACACCTCGCCGAAGTTGCAAGCGCCCTCGGCGGTTGCCTGGTAGATGGCACCTACGTCGTACAAACCGATGTTCTCTTCCTTGACTTGGCTGCCGCGGTCGATCCCGTAGTGCTCGAGCATCGGGGTCAACCCATCCCGGCGCGAGTTGAACTCCGGGTCGACACAGAAGGTCAGCTCTTCCGAATCAAGTTTGGACATTTCCGATAGCTTGGTGATGCCCAAGCGATCAGCCACTTTCCGGTTCATGGCCATGGCGTAGGTGTTATTCAGCGGCGCCGGTTCTCCCCAGACGATGCCGTTGGCCACATCTTCCTCGCGCACCGCTTCCCACTGTTCTTCGGCACCGGCTACCGGTTCTTCATAGCCCAGATAGGTCAGCCATGCGGTACCCGTGTATTCCCACAGCGCGCTGGCGTCCCCGGAGAGCAACAGCTCGCGTGCCGGTTGGGAGCCGGGCACATTTGTCAGATCCGTGACATCATAACCGGCAACATCCAAGGCAATCACCGTGATTTTTCCCAAGATCAATTGCTCGGTGAATGCCTTCGAGGTGACAGTGGCCTTGGCGTCATTGGCCAGATCTGGAATTTCTTCAATGATTCCCGGACTGGCATCGGGCACCGTGCCAGTGGAGGGACTCAGCCCGCAGCCTGTCAGGCCTAAAAGGGCCGCGAATGATAGGGCTCCAAGTTTCAATTTCCGATTCACGAGAGTCCTTTCGGTCGGGCGACCTGTTCCACGACTCGTCCAAGCCAGTCGATGGTCAATGCCAGCAAGGCCACCAGCAGCGAACCTGCAATCAGCACCACGTTCAGATTCAGGTTGACCCCGGTGGTAATCAGAATTCCCAATCCGCCACCGTTAATGAAGGTGGCCAAGGTGGCGGTTCCTACCAGCAGCACCAAGGCGGTGCGGATACCGGAGAGCATCACCGGGACCGCGAGCGGAAGCTCTACCTTGAACAAGACCGCCATCTGGCTCATACCGATGCCGCGACCGGCTTCCACCAGCCGTTCATCGACCTGCTGCAAGCCCACAATGGTATTTGAAAGGACAGGAAGGATCGCATAGATCACCAAGGACACGATGGCCGTATTCGGCCCGAATCCAAGCCAGAACGCCAGCAGCACGACCACGCCGATGGCCGGGGCCGCCTGGCCGAAGTTGGCAACGGCGCGCACCCCGGGGGCTGCCTTGCGAAACGCTGGACGGGTCAAGATGATGCCCAGGGGAATCGCAATAATCAGCACGATCACCGCTGAGATGACCGTGATTTTCAGGTGATCCAGCGTATAGCCCCAAATGGTAGCCGGATCCAGCGTCTGCCGTTCGGTTTCCGTGAGGTTCGCGGTGACCAACCAGATCACCAGGATGGCGAAGGCCGCCGCGATGCCAAGGAGCTGGTAGATCAGCCCTCGTCTCTCCGCATTCATGAAGATTCACCGCCGGATTCTCCGCGGTCCATCTGGATGTCTGCCACGTTGATGGCGCCGGAGTTCAAGCCTACCGGTGCGTCATGGTCATCATCCAGGTTGGCGTTGCTCGCAGAGATCGCTTCCATCACCGTCTGCACCGTGATGATGCCTCGAAGCACATCGCGACGCCCGGTCACCAACGCGGATTCGGTGCTGGCCACCAGCATGGTGTCCAGCGCATCATTCAAGGTCGCCTGCTCGCCGACAACCGGCAGATTCTGATCATAGGTGCCATCGATAAACTCCGCACGGGAGAGCTGGCGCCGGGTGAGCCGGCGCAACGGGCGGCCGCGCGAATCCAGGACCACCGCATACTTCCGTCCGGCGCCTTGCAGCTGCGAAAGCACTTCGGAAGCGTTCTTCCCCGCGGTAGTGGTGATGGCTTCGGACAGTTCCACCTCGTGCACGCGGGTCAGCGTCAGCTGCTTCAAGCCGGCACCGGAGCCAATGAAGTTTTCCACGAATTCGCTGGCAGGGTTGGCCAGGATGCGCTCCGGGGAATCGTACTGCTCCAGCTGTGCGCCTTCATTGAAGATCGCGATCCAGTCCCCCAGCTTCACGGCTTCGTCGAAGTCGTGGGTCACGCAAACGATGGTCTTCTGGACTTCCGACTGAATGTTGAGCAGCTCATCTTGCAGACGCTGACGGGTAATCGGGTCGACCGCGCCGAAGGGCTCGTCCATCAGCAAGACCGGAGGATCAGCGGCTAGTGCACGGGCCACGCCCACGCGTTGCTGCTGGCCGCCGGAGAGCTCCTTCGGGAAGCGGTTGCGGTACAGCTCCGGGTCCAGTGAGACCAACTCGAGCAGCTCGTCTACGCGCGCGGCAATCTTCTCCTTGGACCAGCCAAGCATCTTCGGCACCATCGCGATATTTGTCGCCACGGTCATATGCGGAAACAGGCCTCCGGCCTGAATGACATATCCGATGCGGCGACGCAGCTCATCGCCATCCATGTCGGTGACGTCTTCGCCGTTGATCACGATCTCGCCGGAGGTCGGCTCGATCAACCGGTTGATCATTTTCAGCGTCGTAGTTTTGCCGCAGCCCGAAGGGCCGACAAACATCACGATCGAACCGGCGGGAATCTCAAGGGTGAGCCCACCGACGGCGGATTTCTTCTGTCCCGGGTAGGTCTTGGTGACATCCTGAAGCATGATCGATGCCCCGGTGACGCTATTTTCGGTACTGGTTTCTACTTTATTTTCAGACACGGATACCTCGCGGGGTAGTCAGTCGGCCAATGCCGAGCAAGATCAAATCAAGAATGAGCGCCAGAATGACGACCCCGACCACGCCGGTGATGACGGATTCAAGGGAGTTCGCGCCACCTAGCCGGGAAAGGCCGGAGAAGATGAAGCCGCCAAGCCCTGGGCCCAGCGCATAGGACACCACGGCTGCCACGCCCATCACCATCTGCGCCGAGATGCGCACACCGGTGAGAATCACCGGCCAGGCCATCGGCAGTTCAACGGAGATCAGCGTTTTCATGCGGCTCATCCCGATGCCCTTCGCCGATTCGACGATGGTGGGCTCGATGTTGTTCAGCCCCACAATGGCATTTCGCAGGATCGGAAGCGCGGCGAAGAATGTCACCACGATCACCGCCGGCAGGACGCCGAACCCGAAAGGCACAATCAGCAGGCCGATCAATGCGAATGACGGGATTGTCAGCCCGATGGCGCTGATTCCGTTGGCCACTCCGGATAAAGATTTACTGCGATAGACCAACACGGCGATCAGCACGGCTATGATCGTCGCCAGGACAAGGCACTGGGCTACCAACCACAAATGCTGCCAAGAGGCGAATAGAATTTGGCGATATCGCTCGCCGAAAAAGTCACCCACATTAAGACCTGCTTCACTTTAGTTTCGTTTCAACCACTGGGTTGGAGGGGGTTCCTCGACTCAGCTTTTCTCCCAAGTTTACGTGGAGCTGCGCCACTGCCTTGGTATCATTTTGATAAACCTTTGCTTGACTTGGCTGGATATGAGTGTCGTTTTGGCCTACTTAGCCCCCGCAACAGGCTAGCCAAGACGGTGCGGATGTAGTGAGATAGGAACATGAAACTAGCTACCGTGCGACTGACCACCGAACCGGGCCTGACAACAGCGGCCGTCATCGAAGAGGGCCGTCTTTACTATCTGGAAAATCTCGCCAACGTTCAAAAATTCTTGCGCCTCGATCATGCAACGCAGCAAGAAGTCGTCGCCCGGGCGCTGGTAGGCGATTCGATCGCCGAAGGCGAGGCAGACTATGCCGCGCTGATCCCAACCCCCGCAAAGGTGTACTGCATTGGGCTGAACTACCGCAACCACATCGCCGAGGTGGGAGCGGAAGAACCAGAGTTCCCCACGGTCTTTGCGAAGTTCGCTTCCACGCTCTGCGGGGCAAATGACGCCGTTGAAATTCCTGCCGAAGATTACCGGATGGACTATGAGGGTGAGCTGGCCATCGTCATCGGCAAACCGGGACGCCGGATCTCGATCGAGGATGCGCAGAATCATATCGCCGGCTACGCGGTCTCCAACGATGTCTCCATGCGCGGCTTCCAGGGGCGAACCACCGAATGGCTGCAGGGCAAAGCCTGGGACAAGTCGACTCCGGTGGGCCCGTGGTTGGTCACCTCCGAAGAGTTCATCCCCGGCGCGAAAATCACCACGAAGGTCAACGGCGCGGTAGTCCAGGAAGACTCGACCGATGATCTGGTGTTCTCCGCGGCCGAGCTCGTCTCCTACCTGTCGGTGATCAACGAGTTGCACCCCGGGGACCTAATCCTCACCGGCACCCCGGCAGGCGTTGCCTTGGGACGCCGCGACGAACATGGGCGACGCCCATGGCTCAAGGCCGGTGACATCTTGGAAACGAGCATCGAGGGGCTCGGCACCTCGGCGGTCAAGTTCACCTCAGCCTAGGACTTTCTGGCTTCCAGTTTCCCGAGCCGCATCCACCGGCTCGGGGAACCGCCTCAACCTCGCTTGCGACACGAATCAGTGTTTGTGACTTGACTCTCACCATCACGTAGGATGACTGGGAATGTCACCTACGATGGCAGTCATCATCGCTTCTCACTCGCATCGAAGGATCTAGAACTCATGGACTCATTGGGAACGCTCTTCGGAGATATCTCCTCGGTCATTTGGGGACCGTTTGTCCTCATCCCGTTGCTCTTGGGCACCGGTCTCTACCTCACCATTCGCCTCGGCGGATTGCAGTTCATCAAACTCATCCCGGCGCTCAGGCTAGGAATTTTCAGACGCAAGGACCCGGGCGCCGATGGCGACGTCTCGCAGTTCCAGGCGCTCACCACCGCACTGGCAGCCACAGTCGGTACGGGCAACATCGTCGGCGTTGCCACGGCCATCGGCATCGGTGGCCCCGGTGCGTTGTTCTGGATGTGGGTCACCGGCCTGCTCGGCATGGCTTCGAAGTACACCGAAGCCTACTTGGGTGTCCGATTCCGCGGCACCGACACGGCTGGTGAAAAGTCCGGCGGTCCGCAGAACTACCTGGAACGCGGCATCAAGGGGCCATTCGGCAAGTTCCTGGCGCTCTTCTTCGCAGTTGCGGCGACCCTAGCCAGCTTCGGCATCGGAAATATGACCCAGGGCAACTCGATTGCAGCCAACTTGGAGAACTCCTTCAACGTGATCCCATGGGTCACCGGCGTGGTTCTCACAATCCTGTCGATCGCAGTTCTGGTCGGCGGCATCAAGTCCATCGGCAGGGTCACCGCGGCATTCGTTCCGGTCATGATCGTGTTCTACGTGGCCGCAGCGATCTTCATCTTGATCTCCAACGTCAGCGGCATCCCAGCTGCCTTCGGCCAGATCTTCACCGACGCCTTCACCGGCTCTTCGGCGGTCGGCGGATTCGTCGGTTCGGCCATCATCATCGCCATCCAGTTCGGTGTGGCTCGCGGCATCTTCTCCAACGAATCCGGCATGGGCTCGGCAGCAATCGCCGCAGCCGCGGCGCAGACCACGCACCCGGTTCGCCAGGGCCTGGTTTCCATGACCCAGACCTTTATCGACACGATCATCGTGGTCACCTGCACCGGCCTGGTCATCATCACCACCGGCACCTGGAAGCTGATCGATGAGGCAACCGGCGAACAAATCGCCGCCTCGCTGATGACCGGTGAAGCATTCACCAACGGCCTGCCGGGCGAATGGGGCCACTGGATCGTGACCCTCGGCTTGGTCATGTTCGCCTTCTCCACCATCTTGGGCTGGTGCTACTACGGTGAGCGCAACATCGAGCGCCTCATCGGCCGCAAGGGCGTCATGCCATTCCGCGTGATCTTCTCGCTGGTCGTCTACGTGGGCTGCACCACCGAGCTGACCGCCGTCTGGAACTTCTCCGATATGATGAACGGCCTCATGGCGCTGCCAAACCTCATCGGCCTGCTGATCCTCTCCGGCATGGTGGCCCGCGAAACCCGCTGGTACCTGAAGAATGACCCGAAGCTGGAAGCCAACAAGGACCAGATCGAGGACTTCATGGCTCATCGCCCAGGCTGGGCCGAGTGGAAGGCCGGCAACGTGGTTGGCTCCTCGCACCATCGCGGAGCACACGAAGTTCAGGATGGTCCGGAGCCCCGGCGCTAGGCAACCGCACCGCGCACTACGAGGACTGCCGCCGCATCGGCCCGAAAGGGCCAATGCGGCGGCAGTCTTTTTTAGCTGCTCAACGCATACGCAAATGGCTGGCCCCACCGTTGCGGGACCAGCCAAATGCGTTTGATCAGTAGGTGGAGACTATGCGTTCCACAGGCCGTAGGAGTCGGCCAGGTCCGCGATCTTCTGTGCGCGAGCCAGTCGCGGCAGGTAGGAGCCATCGCCCACCGAGGCACCGGCCGCGTGGGCTTCGAGCAGTTCCATGGCCCAAGACAGCTCGTCTTCGCTTGGGGCCAGCGCGGCATTGATGCCATCGACATGATCCGGGGACAGCGAGAGTTTTCCGGTCATGCCCATCGATGCGGTCACCAGGGTATCTTCAGTGACCTTCGCGGCGTCCGCACCGGCAGGTGGCGGGCCGTCGATTGCACCGGGCAGCTTACCCACACGGGAGGCAATGACCAGCTTTCCTCGGGCATAAGCCAAGGCAAGCGGATCATCGGAAACGCCGGTGTCCTTGCGGAAATCGTTCACGCCGAAGGCCAGTCGGAAGGTGCCCGGAGCCGAGGCAATGTTCGTGGCGTTTTCGATGCCTACGGCCGTTTCGATCAGCGCGAGCACCGGTGTGCCTGCGCGCAGGCGCATCGCGGTGTAGGTGACCTGCTCGGGTTTTTCGGTCATGGCCAGCATGACACCTCGTAGGCCTGGAGTTTCCGCGAGAGCAGCTAGATCATCGGCCCAGAAGTCCGTGTCGGTGCCGTTCACGCGCACCCAGGCGGTCATGCCGTTGGATAGAGCGCGCACCACGTTGTCGCGGGCAAAGGCTTTTTTGTCGTCCGGAACGGCTGCTTCCATGTCGAAAATTACCGAGTCCGCTTCGCAAGCTAGGCCGGGTCCGAAGTCTTCTTCTTTGGCGGCGTTAACCAGAAGCCACGAACGGGATAATTTTGCTGGGAGAGCCGCAGCGCGACGATTTCGGAAAGCCATAAATACAAGCCTACTCACTTTTTTGGCCGGCCTTCCACCGACACTCATCCGCAAGTATTACTTGCAACACCGCCCAAATATGACGCCGAATATCACTTGCTGTGGTCAGACCAATTAACCTTTTCCCTGCGGGCTATTTTCAGTCCCCCAAATACGTTCCTCTCTGCACGGGAGAGCAGCTCACGAAAGAAGCACCGCGTGGCACAGCAGCCGACGAAACTCACCATGAACGAAAACGGCGAGACGCTCGAACGCGGTCTTTCAAGCCGCCACATTCAACTACTGGCCATCAGCGGCGCGATCGGCACAGGGCTTTTCATGGGGTCGGGGAAAACTATCTCCGCAGCGGGGCCCTCGGTCATCTTTGTCTATATGATCATTGGATTCATGCTGTTCTTCGTCATGCGCGCCATGGGCGAGATCCTGCTGAGCAATCTGGAATATAAGACCTTTTCTGACTTCGCCGGGGACCTGCTCGGGCCTTGGACGGCGTTCTTCACCGGATGGACCTACTGGTTCTGCTGGGTGGCGACCGGGATCGCCGATGTGGTCGCGATCGCACAATACATAGCCTTCTGGTGGTCTGATCTGCCGCTGTGGATCCCTGCGCTCATCTGCATTCTGCTGCTCGTGGGACTGAACTTGCCCAGCGTGAAGGCCTTTGGCGAAACCGAATTCTGGTTCTCGCTGGTCAAGATCATCGCGATTCTGGCGTTGATCGTTGTGGGGCTTGTCATGATTGTTACAGGCTTTACCTCCTCGACTGGCGACACCGCATCATTTACGCACCTGTGGTCGCATGGCGGGATGTTCCCACACGGAACCATGGGTTTTGTTGCAGGATTTCAGATTGCGGTCTTCGCTTTCGTCGGAATCGAACTCGTGGGAACCGCCGCAGCGGAAACCAAGGATCCGGAAATCAACCTCCCACGGGCCATCAATTCGATCCCGCTGCGTGTCATCCTGTTTTACGTCGGTGCCTTGGCCGTGCTGATGTCGGTCACCCCATGGACAAGGTTCTCCGCCGAGGCCTCCCCCTTCGTGGGGATGTTCGCCCTCGCAGGCCTAGCCGGGGCCGCTGGCGTGGTGAATTTCGTGGTGCTCACCGCTGCCGCGTCCAGCGCGAATTCAGGGATCTATTCCACGTCCCGCATGGTGTATTCACTAGCGAAGGCAGGAGACGCACCGAAGCGCTTCGGCAGTCTTTCCAAATCCCAGGTTCCACGCAATGCATTGCTTTTCTCGTGCGTGTTCTTATTGGCCGCAGTCGTATTGCTCTATGCAGGTGATTCCATCGCGCAGGCGTTCACGCTGGTCACCACCGTTTCTGCGCTGTGTTTCATGTTCGTCTGGTCGATCATCCTGTTCAGCTATTTAGCCTTCCGAAAGCGTCGGCCACAGCTTCATGACCGGTCGAACTTCAAGGTGCCCGGAGGGTTGGGCGCGCCCTACATGGTGCTGGCCTTTTTCGCTTTCGTCCTCTGGGCCTTGACCACTCAAGCCGACACCCTCATGGCGCTCCTAGCCACGCCGTTATGGTTCCTCGCAGTCGGAGTCTTCTATGTGAAGATGCGACGCTCTCAGGAACACCAGAAATTGCGCGCCGCACACGCAGAAAAGGTCGCCGAAGAGAACCTGCTCGCCGATGGATACAGGGCTGCGAACTCCCGTTAGTTTGATGAGGGTCGAGCCCACCATGGCATGCTGGAGCCGGCACCCTCGCTTCCTCTCCGGGCGGCCTCGGCCAACATTTCAGGTGGCGGCGGCCAGGAATCGATGATGCGAATTTCCAATGCCGTCATCGCGGAACCGTACCGCGCAGCGGCTTCCAACAGGTGCCTGCCAGCGTCGGGCATGCGCATAAAATAGAGCAGCTGCTGCCCGAGGTAGTGCGCAGTGTGCTGGTGCCCGAAGATCTCACCGGTTTTAATGACCCGATGGGCCAATGGATTCAGCAGCCCGCAGGTTGTCGCCATATCCAAACCTCGCACCAAGAATTCCGGGTGTCCGTGTGCGGTCAGTCCAACGGTGTAACCAAAGGTCTTAGTGGGGTCGGGGTTTTCGATGAATTGCACCGCATTGCCATACATGCGAATCGTATTCGTGATTTACAGTTCGACCTCTTCATTTGAAAATCCATCACATTGCAGGCACATGACTAGTCTCCCTGGGCTTCGTCCTATTGACACCTCAAGTGTTGATCCGAAGCCGAGCTTGGCAATCACAAACACGAAATTTGTGGATAACTTCGGCTCCATCGCCGAACAGCTTTCGACCGCCAGCATCCCGCTTCGAATTCGAGTGCACCGTTCACTGGCTAAGCGGCTGATCCCAAGCACAACTACCGGCTACGCGAACCACAGCGGCGGCTGGCCGGCATCTCCCTGGCGCTGCATATGTGCCGGGGCGGCCAGCGCACCTCGCTTCGCACCATGATCAAGTAGTCCCTCTCCGAGAAAAGCAGCGAATCACGTGTCCGGCATACGCACCAAGCGAGTATTTTTCCGTCTAGCTTAGGGCCTAGCAATTCATTGCGTATTCGCGGGCACCTTGTGGCACTGCCCGCCTGTCACGTGCTGAGTGGAAGTTGGGAAACGCGTAGGGAATTCCTGCGCCACGCCTCGAGGCAGGCGCTCCGAGCTTCGCCAACCGGCACGCAGAGGCCAGGGGCCTTCGGTCCACGGCCACCAACTCGCTACCGATACAGGAGTGAACAATGAAACGATTACTCGCAGTGGCCGCAGTGACCGCACTTTCCGCACTAGGCGCGGTCGCACCGGCCAGCGCGGCCCCGCCGGCTGGCGCGGCCCCGCCGGCTGGCGCAGTATGCCCAAGTTGGGACACCGGGCATATCAACGGTTCCGGCGGCGCAACGACAACCATCATGGCCCCCGAGGGCATGGTCATCACCGCCGTCTGCGTCAAGGCAGGTTCTGTGAAACAAGGTGCCGGCCCCGAAATCACCAACTACGACCCGGGAGTGGCCAGCCTGACCATCTGGCATTCCACAGGCAAGGACATTTCCCACTATTCGGTGATGTACTCGGACGGTGGTCCGATCAGCTAGCCCAGATCTTTCATC
>NZ_NRGV01000012.1:0-1707 GCF_002332385.1 Glutamicibacter sp. BW80
CTAACCTCGGTATTTCATGGGGGTTCGGGTCACGGGCGCGTAATTAAGATGTAAAGGCACTCCTGACATGGGAAAATGTTGTTACCACACAGCAAAATTCTCATGAAACAAGGAGCACCTTTACGGTGAACAAGCCTACCCCTTTCTACCCGGCACCCCATGTTGACGCGCACGGGCACGGGATCGCGTCCCAAGCCGGCGGAATGCTGCTGACCCAGACCGCGATCGCCAGCGGTCTGATGGCAGGACTTTCCGAGGCGATGGTCCCGTGGCGCAAGCCCCTGTCCAGGCATGATCCGGGGAAGGTCCTCGTGGACCTGGCCTTGTCTCTGGCCATGGGCGGGGACTGCATTTCGGATGTGAACAGGTTGCGCTCCCAACCGGCGATCTACGGCCCGGTGGCCTCGAACCCGACTATCAGCAGGTTGATCGCCACGCTGAGCGGACCGGATCTGGACAAAGCGCTGGCCGCCATCAACGCGGCACGCGCCAAGGCCCGCGAACACGTCTGGACGCTGGCCGGGGAACACTCCCCGGCCCACGGCAGAACCCCCGAGGATCCGCTGGTGGTGGACCTGGACGCCTCGATCGTCATCTCCCATTCCGAGAAGGAAGAAGCGATGCCGACGTGGAAGAAAACCTTCGGCCACCACCCGCTGGCAGGCATGCTCGACCACGGTGCCGAAGGCACCGGCGAAGGGCTGTCCATGCAGCTGAGGGCGGGAAATGCCGGATCAAACACGGCAGCGGACCACATCGCCGTCACCCAGGCAGCGCTGGAACAGCTGCCGGCCGCATACCGCTCCGGTCGGCAGACCATGGTCCGCACCGACTCGGCCGGCGGCACCCACAAGTTCCTGGACTGGCTCACCGACCCGGAACGGGACCTGTCCTACTCGGTCGGGTTCACCATCACCGAGGCTATCGCCGAGGTGCTGCCGCTGATCCCCGAGGAAGGATGGACGCAGGCCTACAACAACGACGGCTACGAACGCGACGGAGCGTGGCTGGCGGACATCACCGGGATGCTTGACCTGTCCACCTGGCCTAAGGGCCTGAGGGTGGTCGTGCGGAAGGAAAAACCCCATGTTGGTGCCCAATTGCGGATCACCGACATCGACGGCATGCGTTACACGGCCTTCGCCACCAACCAGACCCGCGGCCAGCACGCGGCCCTGGAACTGCGCCACCGGCTGCGGGCACGCTGCGAAGACCGGATCCGCAATGCGAAGGACACCGGACTGGAAAACCTGCCCCTGCAGGCGTTCACCGGCAACACCCTGTGGTGCCACCTGGTGCTGATGGCCCTGGACCTGCTGGCCTGGATGCAAATGCTCGGACTCACCGGCACCCAGGCCCGGGTCTGGGAACCGAAGAAGCTGCGGGCCCAGCTCTTCGAGGTCGCCGGCAAGATCAGCACCCATGCTCGCAAACGCACCCTGCACTTCGCCGCCGCACCCCACACCGACCTGCTCCTGATGGCCCTGAATCGGCTGTCCGTGCTATCGCCGCCATAAAGCCCGGCGAAACCGCACCAACGAGCACGAAAGTAACCCCAAACACCTTTTCGGGCAGTGGAACCCCGAACGCACCACCGCCACCGGTTAGCGGTCAAAACGTCGTGCCCAAATGCCACAATAAGAACCGCCAGGCAGACGGTCAGCCCTGGTCTACCTGGAACCGGGGCTCATGAAATATCGAGGCTAA
>NZ_NRGV01000013.1:0-2592 GCF_002332385.1 Glutamicibacter sp. BW80
TCTTCACTAGGGGGGTGCTTGGAAGTTTGCAGCTGGCCGGAGCCGTGCGAGGTTTCCTTGACCATAGCCGGGAATTACTCGGCTATCAGGACTGGGATGTGAGGATCAACGCGGGGGAGCCGAACTGCTCTTACCCCGATGGATTTTCTAGCGCTCCGAGTCTGCCTTTACGCGCCGTCGATCTCTCTCGGTAAACCCTTTGTTCTCTCTACACCCGGGGGCTAGCCGGTGGCCTTGACGCTCATGTTCAGCTTCGACATGCTGGAGCGTGTACCTTCGCAGTCTTGCCGGACTCAAGGTACTCTTAAATTGAATTTTTTGTTCAAAAATAATGATGCCTGACCCTTGCCGGGGTTGGGCATCACCTTTTAAGCGCCTTGACTAGTTCCCTAGCAGACATCCCCGGATCTATTGGGGAAGGGTCGAACTCGCACCGAAGAAAATTCGATTTCTGTTTGAGCGTGTCGCACAGAAGCACTGAGTGCTAGTAGGCCTTCAATTCCTACCGAACCAGCATGAACAGAAGGTCAGTTTCTGGTTCGGGGTCAAAAATGTACGAGAGAATTCCGGACGCTCCAATGATGAAGGCAAGTAAAACTAAGCCCGCAACGATGAGCGACACAACTATGAAAAATCGCTTGTCTTCTGGTTTCATTATTTTGTCCATGAAATTGCCTATTTTGGTTCTGGTGAAATCTTGTCAAAGAAAAGTCTAAAAGGTCTCGCGGCTTTATCGATAGCCGCCCTGCTGATTGGCAACGCAAATGCTGCTGTGGCCTTAGAAGCTCCTGATTCTTCCCACAAAGCGCTCTTAAATTTGTCGAAAGTTTCTTCCGATACGAATGTTGACGTGCTGAACACGTCTGTTGAGGCTAAAGCAAATGTTTCAGGCGAAGGTGCTTTTGATCTCACTGTAGAGGGATCAGAAATTTTCGTTCCGAACAGCCCATCAGATCCTGTTGAAATCGGCTCTGAGGATACTGATGTTGTGAGCATCTATAGGCCGATTGATGGTGTCTCTAAGACTGAACCAATCGCAAATGGAGTCATTGAAAACAAGGGGAAAGAATTCACGACAGTAACTTCCGTCAAAGACGACGGCGGGTTACAGATGGCTACTATCCTTCACGATTCCCAAAGCCCCGAACGCTTTGAATACCTTCTAGATGTTCCTAGTGAAGCGACAATCCGCGAAACTCACGGAGGAGTTCTGATCGAGGACAAAGAAGGGGAACTTATTGGAGGATTCACTCCACCATGGGCGAAAGATGCTAACGGTAATGACGTTCCTACACGGTATCTAGTTGAAGGTAATACTTTGGTGCAGATCGTTGACCACCAAAGTGCAGAAAACCTTGCCTACCCTGTAGTTGCTGACCCCGTATACCGAAAAGGAATCGTCAAAAACGTAGTACATGAACGATGGAAGAACGGTGGATGGGAGATCCGGTTCACGGTTACTGCATTGGCATATTGGTATCAGCCATTTAACCCTAGCTACGTCTACAAAATGGGTTTAGATGATCTTCGGGAGCATCACCCTAGGTCGATGGCTAAAGCAACCATGGCGCAGCAATGGGATTGTCATGTTCGAGGCCTCCACCTGGTCAAAAACGTGGACTTAGAAAGCAAACGTAAGAGCTGGCCAGGATGGCGAAAAGGCATCCCTTCCGCTGTACTAAAGAAAAACCCACCGAAGGCTTGTAACTGGTAGAAGTTCTTTTCTGTCTCCGCGTTTGAAGGCCCAGTGCAGCGCCCCCCAGGAACTGGGGTTGGAGCAAGCCGACACTTAGCTATGCTAAGTCGATAGCTTGCTCCGTCGTAGACGGCCGGGGCGGCCAAGCCATTTAGGGCACCTAAATGTATAGCTTGCTCCGTCGCAACAGCCCTGTGTGGCTCCCTAAGGCGTCGAATCGCAACCACATGCAGTTGAGTTTCCCCAGAAGCTGCTCGAGCGCCACTGAGCCGCGTAGAAAGCCGACCAGGCGCTCACGTAAGAACGCTTACCCATGATCCAAGTGGCTCCGTGCCCCTCCTGTTGAAATGGCACCCAGCCGTCGTTGTGTGGACCGAACTAAGCCGGCTACTTTTGGATCTTTTTGTTTGCCGGCCTATTTCGGTCACACCTCTTGCATCTTTGATAACTGGAGGCGTTACTCGGACGTTTTTGTCCAGGTAACGAACCTTGGTGCCAGAGGTGTGATGGCTGTTTTACGGTTCTGCGAAAGGTCCGAGGCAAAGTTTTTACTGCGACTATTTTGTGACGCCTGGGGGAGTTTTAGTGCGTGTATCTTATGACGGGGTTCAGTGCTGTTGTGGTGATTTTTGTACTCGTTAGAGTCTTCATAGCTCAGTGTTCTTGTGGTCTCCTGTGGTACTTACGTGTGAGCCATACAGGAGGGTAATCATCGTTGTGTGTGGGTTCCAGCGTGATTAGTTAGTGGGCGCTTCGCGCTAAAGGAACTCGCTAACGCTCGTACTGAATCTTTTTCGTTCCCAGCACTCATAGGTGCTCCAAACGTCTTGTGTAGACGTTGCGGATATGGCAGCTGGTTGGTGAGTGCAGGAAACGAAGCACCCCCCTAGTGAAGA
>NZ_NRGV01000014.1:0-1814 GCF_002332385.1 Glutamicibacter sp. BW80
TTGAAGCCGCCACCGCGGTTATCGTCACGCTTGAAGCCGCCACGGTTGTCATCGCGACCGCCACGGAAGCCGCCTTCGCGGTTGTCGTCACGCTTGAAGCCGCCACCGCTGTTATCATCACGCTTGAAGCCACCACTACGGTTATCTTCAGTGCGCTTGAAGCCATCGCGCGAATTGTTGCGGTTTGATTCTGAGTTCCGGAAGTCGCCCTGTCCGCGTTCGGAACTACGGCGGAATTCGTTAGACATGTAATGTCCCCTTCAGCGGCTATCTCAAAACCGCAACCTTCGTGATCGCATTTGCGATGCACTTCACTATTTACTATTCACCATGCCGTCCGGCATGTACATCTATATCAAGTCTACGGGAGCCAACTGCCCTTACCATAAGAATCTGGAGCAATGTGGGCAGACACTCAGTATGGACTATGGATCCTCACCGTTAAAGTGCAAAAAGGGCCTATAGGCAATAAATGGTGTCTGCAATCTTGATCCTGCCCCGGAAAACCGGGGCAGGATCAAGACACACATGGATCTTGTTCCCATAGGCGTGACCCTTACAAGACAAAACACCCACCTATGCAGTATCTGCCAAAGCCCCCAAAAGAAAAACGGGAAACGCAACGGCAAGCAACGATGGCGCTGCCTCAACTGCAACGCCAGCACCACCTTCAAACGAGAAGACCTCACCGCACGCAACCAACTCGCCAGCTTCGTCAACTGGCTCATGAGCAAACAAACCCAAGCACAACACGGCGGAGGAACCGGCCGGACCTTCCGCCACCAAACCGCTTGGTGCTGGAACGTCCATCCCTTCCTGAACCACACCGCAGAAGTCTTCGACGAGATCCAAGTCGACGGAATCTACATCCGGCAAGGCTGGTGCCTGCTGATCGCTATCGCCCAAGGAAACGTCATTGGATGGCAATGGTGCGACCGAGAAAAATCAGCGGCGTGGACAGCGCTTCTGAAGCATTTCCCTGAACCGAAAGTCGTCATCACCGATGGCGGGTCAGGGCTGATGAAAGCGATGAAAGAGTTCTGGCCCAACGTGAAGATCCAGCGGTGCCTGGTTCATATCCAACGCAACGTCCGCACCTACCTGACCCTGAACCCACGCTTGCCAGCCGGTAAGTCATTACGCAGTTTGAGCCTAAAACTCACGAATATCCGCACCCAAGAAGCCGCGGCCCAATGGATGGCCGCCTTCGCGGCCTGGCATGCCCAGCACCAAGACCTCATCAACGAACGCACCTACGCAGCGCAATGGAACGGCGCGTTGCCCCAAGGCATTCGCAGCACCCGCACCTGGTGGTACACCCATGACCGGCTGCGCAAAGCGTACGAGAACATGCAGACCGCTTTGCGACGCGGTCACCTGTTCACGTACCTGAATGAAGATCTGAACGGGCTCGGGATCAGCTCGACAACGAACATGATTGAAGGCGCGGTGAACTCCGGGATCAGAGCGATGATTTTCTACCATCGCGGGATGCCCATTGAGCATCGCCGGCGTGCTTGCGAGTGGTTCTGCTGGACTCACACGGACAAGTCAGCACGGCCGAAATTCCCTGCGCTGATCAAGGCCGCCATCGTGCGTGCCGAACGGATTGCTACGGCCAAGGTAGCCGAGGAGAAACAGATCGGCCCTGAGCTTTATGGCACAGCCGCGGTCGCCGAGGAAGGGCTCTACGCCAGGGCTGGCTGGGGTGGACGTAGCCGCTAGCGCCCCGGTTTAGATGGGGTTTGTCCCGGGTGACACACCCGGGCAGACACCATTTCTTGCCTATAGGCCCAAAAAGGGGCTCCACCCCA